>JASJBY010000234.1 GCA_030066245.1 Gammaproteobacteria bacterium | reverse complement strand
GTGGCGTCGACGATGACCGGATGGCCGGCACGGAGAACCGCGCAGGCCAGGGTCAACAGCCTGTGATAAGTACGCTCGCTCGCCTCAGGCGTATAGATACCCCTGCCGACACCAGCCTCGGCTCTGTCGCCGGGGGTCAAGCCGAAGAGGCGCTTTCGCTCCACGTCCGATCGCAGGCGAACGGCGCCTGCCCGCTCCAGCAGGCGTTGGCTGACAACCGTCTTACCTGAACCGGACAAGCCCCGCATCAGGACCAGAAAGGGACGCGCAGGGCGAGTATAACCCTCGGCCTGGGTCAGGTGCCGTTGAAATTCTTTCTCGCCTTCGGCTCGGTCCGTGTCAGTCAACTCAGGCTGGTGAAGGCGAATGCAGCTCACCTTGGCTCGAACCATGGCACGGTAGGCCTGGTAGTAACGCAACAGGGCAAGACCAGCGTAGTCGCCGGTGGACTCCAGGTAGCCATTCAGGAATCGCCAGGCATAGTCCGGTCGAGCCCGGTATTCGAGATCGCTGGTCAAGAACGCCACTTCGCTCATGACGTCTATCCAACGCAGGTTGTCGTTGAACTCGATACCGTCGAAGATGAGGATGCGGCCGTGGAGCAGCGCCATGTTGCCCAGGTGCATGTCGCCGTGACATTCTCGGATGAAGCCTTCCGAGCGGCGCTTCTGCATGTGGTCCGAGAGGCGCTTGAAAGTACTGTCGCTCCAGTGCCGAAGTGCATCGAGACGTTTCCTGACACGGGCGTCGTCGACCCTGGAGCGTGTCTGGCGCACGTTGTCGTCGACCGGAGCGTGGACCTGCGCCGGCCGGCCGAAAGTGGTTTGCGGCTGCGCGGGTGGAATTCGCTCATGAAAGCGTGCCACCAGGGAGGCCATGGCGTCCACGTGTTCATTGCGCAGCTGATTCCTGTCCACCAGTCGGTCGAGCAGATCCCGCTGGGGGAACTGGCGCATCTTGACGGCATACTCGATGACTGGCCCGGAGCCGCTCAGGCGAGGGCAATCGTGCGTTCCCCGGATAGGCACCGCCGCCAGATAGATCTCTGGCGCAAGACGCCCGTTCAGGCGAATTTCCTCCTCGCAGAAAAAGCGTCGCTTTGCGAGGGTGCTGAAGTCAAGAAAGCCAAGATTCAGCCCCTTTTTTATCTTGTAGGCGAAAGGGCCAGTCAGCACGACCCAGGAAATGTGTGTTTCCAGCAGCTCGAGCTTGCCCACCTGGTGCGGGTAGGCGGCCGGGCCCAGCAGGGCATGGACATCGAGCTGGCGAGACCTCTCGGACACCATGCTGCAGTCAAAACAGCGGCAGCTGGCCGCTTCGGGGAGGGGGCGGGACGAATCTCGAGATGTCGAGCTCTGCGGGCGCGCCGTAGCCCTGCCGGCGGCAGGCGATGCGGAAGCGCTTGCCGATGAGCTTGGCGTATTCCCCCGTGCCGGCCATGCGGGAGCCGAAACGGGAATCGTAAAGTCCTCCCTCACGGGTATCACGCACGCGGTTGAGCACCCGTTGCGCTTTCAAGGGATAGTGGGTTGCCAGCCATTCCTGAAACAGGTCCTTGATCTCCAGGGGCAGGCGCAGCAGCACATAGCTCGCGCTGCGACAGCCCGCCTCCCAGCCCTGCTCGAGCACGGCCTCCATCTCGCCATCGTTCAGACAGGGGATGACCGGCGCGAACAGCAGCGCCAGCGGAATGCCGGCCTCGTGGAGCCTGCGTATGGTCTCCAGGCGCCTGCGCGGGGATGCCGCGCGTGGCTCCATGCGCCGGGCGAGCGTCGAATCCATGGTCGTAATGGACACGCGCACCTCGACCAAATGCTCCCGCGCCATCTCGGTGAGGATGTCCAGGTCCCGCTCCGCAAGGGCCGACTTGGTGGTAATGCCCACTGGATGGTGGCACTCGGCGAGCACCTCCAGTACCCGACGGGTGATGCCCAGCTTTCGCTCGGCAGGCTGATAGGGGTCGGTGTTGGCGCCCAGGGCAACGGTGGCGCAACGGTAGCTGTCCCTGGCCAGCTCTGCCCGCAACAGCTCATGGGCTTCCGGCTTGAACAGGATGCGGCTTTCGAAATCCAGCCCGGGAGACAGGCCGAGGTAAGCGTGGCTCGGACGGGCGTAGCAGTACACGCAGCCGTGCTCGCAGCCGCGATAGGGGTTGATGGAACGGTCAAAGGGGACGTCTGGCGAGTCGTTGTAGCTGATGATGCTGCGGCTGCTGTCGCGTATCAGATGAGTCGGTGGACCCGCGGCGCCGGGTTCCTCGCTGTCCCAGCCATCGTCTGCCGGTTCGCGCTGCCACGCCTCGAAGCGGCCAGTCCGGTTACTGACAGCGCCGCGCCCCTTGCTGGGTGGTAGAGTGCCCGTCATCGGTTGGTTCAGCAGCCGGCGAGTCACCAGGCGCCTGGTGTCAAGACCTCGGCATGCGGTGTTCTACGCGGTTGGTCACAGGACCCTGTTTCTCCCCATTCTCGTAACTTCCTACGTCATGGTCTTCGCGCCCTGGTCAGTCCCGAGTATGAGCACGTCGGCCGGGCGCAGGGCAAAAAGCCCGTTGGTGACCACGCCGGTGATCTGGTTGAGCTCGGTTTCCAGCTTGGAAGGTTCCAAGATCTCCAGGTTGTGCACGTCCAGTATGATGTTGCCGTTATCCGTGACGAAGCCGTCGCGCCAGATGGGGTTGCCGCCCAGTTTGGTTATTCGCCTGGCCACATAACCTCGGGCCATGGGGATGACCTCAACGGGCAGCGGAAACTTGCCCAGTACGTCCACGAGCTTGGACTCGTCCGCGATGCAGACGAATTTACCGGCAACGGCGGCGACAATCTTCTCCCGGGTCAGGGCGCCGCCGCCGCCTTTGATGAGCTGCAGATGTTGAGTGGACTCGTCGGCGCCGTCCACGTACACAGAGATGCCGTCCACGGCATTCAAGTCCAGCACCTGAATGCCGTGCTGCTTGAGCCGCGCTGCCGAAGCTTCCGAGCTGGCTACCGTACCGTCGACCTTGTGCTTTATATCGGCGAGCATGTCGATGAAGTAGTTGGCCGTGCTGCCGGTACCGATGCCGATGACGGTTCCGACTTCCACGTATTCCAGTGCGGCTTTGGCCGCGGCTTGCTTCTTCTCATCCGGGGTCATTGGTCTCTCCTGTACTGGCAAGGTCGAACCCGTCCCGCCTGTTAGGCAAGCGGACCGCCCTGCGTGCTCGCCTTCCCGATGGAATCTCCCTTGCCCGGTCAGGTCGTAGGATGGAACAGATGGGCCGGGCGGTCCCGATAGCGGAGACGCTATCCTTTGGTCCCGCACACCCGCTAGTGATTGCCGTGCCTTGCCTTGATAATCTGGAATTGCCGATTATACGTTTTTGCTTCATCCGACCGACAGTGGCCACGAACTACATCAAGAAAATTTTGAAGTCCCGGGTGTACGACGTGGCGCGCGAGACGCCTCTGGACGATGCGCCGCTACTCTCCCGGCGGCTGAATAACCGCATCCTGCTGAAGCGCGAGGATCTGCAGCCGGTGTTCTCTTTCAAACTGCGCGGCGCCTACAACAAGATTTCCGGGCTGGGTGAGGAGGGACGGTCACGCGGCGTGATTGCGGCCTCCGCCGGAAATCACGCCCAGGGCGTGGCCCTGGGCGCACGGAAGCTCGGCGTGCGGGCTCTCATCGTGATGCCCAAGACCACGCCTGATATCAAGATACAGTCGGTGCGCCGGCTGGGTGCCGAGATTGTGCTCCACGGCAGCGCCTATGACGAGGCTTACACGCACGCGCTGGAGCTCGCCAAGCAGGAAGGCATAACCTTCATCCATCCCTATGACGATATGGACGTGATCGCGGGGCAGGGCACCGTAGCGCTGGAGATCATGCGCCAGCACCGCCACGAACTGCACGCCATTTTCGTCCCCGTCGGCGGTGGTGGCCTTATCGCCGGGGTCGCAGCCTACGTGAAGAGCTTCTGGCCCCAGGTAAAGGTCATCGGCGTCGAGCCGGATGACGCCGCCTGCATGCATGCCGCCCTGGCTGCCGGGGAGCGGGTGGTGCTGGAACAAGTTGGCATATTCGCTGACGGCACCGCGGTTCGCCAGGTTGGCGCCGAGCCTTTCCGCGTAGCCCGAGAGTGCGTGGACGAAGTGGTGTTGGTAAGTGCCGACGAGATTTGTGCCGCCATCAAAGACATCTTCGACGACACCCGCTCCATTGCCGAGCCGGCGGGAGCGCTTTCGGTTGCCGGCCTGAAAAAGTACGTGGGTCGCGAGCGGCTGAGTGGTGCCAGTCTGGTTGCCATCCACAGCGGCGCCAACGTTAACTTCGACCGGCTCAGGCACGTGGCAGAGCGGGCGGACATGGGTGAGCAGCGGGAGGCCCTGCTGGCGGTCACCATTCCCGAGGTGCCAGGCAGCTTCCGGGCCTTCTGCCATGCGCTGGGCCCACGCGCAATCACCGAGTTCAACTACCGGTATGTAAATAGCCGCGAGGCGCATGTGTTCGCGGGGGTGGAGCTTCGTGACGGCGAGGAGGACAGAGGGAGGCTCATCGAGCGGCTTCGCGAGCGGCAATGTCCGGTCATCGACATGTCCGACAACGAGATGGCCAAGCTACATGTCCGCTACATGGTGGGAGGTCATGCCCCGGAAATCAGCAACGAACGGTTGTATCGCTTCGAATTCCCCGAGCGTCCCGGGGCCTTGCTCCATTTCCTGACACGCATGAGCCAAGGCTGGAACATCAGCCTGTTCCACTATCGCAATCACGGGGCGGACTACGGCAGGGTGCTGGTGGGCATGCAGGTTCCCGACGGAGACATGGCCGAGTTCCAGGCTTTTCTCGACGGTCTCGGCTATGCCTACTGGGAGGAAACGGAGAATCCTGCGTACAAGCTTTTCCTGGGCCATACGTCGGTCAGGGACGAGGCCTGAGCAGTGCCTGTTGTTATTGAACGAGGAAAAGGCCAGGCAGCGGAAGGGGGACGCGGGGTCGGCGACCTCTGATGGGGCATGGGCCGATTTTGCTCATGCAGGTGTATGCCCCGTCAACGTCAACGAAGCACTCAAGCGGTCTCTGAGCTAAGTCTCGATTCAGGCCCAGCTACCGTCTTGGCCGGCCGGCGTCGCTGGCGTACGGCCTCCGCTAGCTGTTTGAGCAAAGGGACGCTTTCGTCCCAGCCTAAACATGCATCGGTGATACTCTGACCATAGGTCAGAGCCCTGCCGGGCACTACGTTCTGCCGACCGGCAACCAGGTGGCTCTCCACCATGACACCGATCACCCGCCTGTCGCCGCGAGTGATCTGTGCCGCCACATCCCGGCCCACGTCCAACTGGCGCTCATGCTTCTTCTGGCTGTTGGCATGACTGAAATCGATCATGAGCCGCGGCAGCAGGCCCGCGGCCTCGAGCTCACTCGCTGCTCGGTCAACGCTTACCGCGTCATAGTTTGGGCTGCGTCCACCCCGCAGTATGATGTGGCAGTCCTCGTTACCCTTGGTAGTGAAGATTGCCGAGCGTCCCGCCTTGGTCAACGACAGGAAATGATGGGGGCAGGAGGCCGCTCGGATGGCATCCACCGCAATCTGCAAAGTGCCGTCGGTATTGTTCTTGAAGCCGACAGGGCAGGACAGACCGGACGAAAGCTCGCGATGGACCTGGCTCTCGGTGGTTCGCGCGCCGATCGCCCCCCAGCTCACAAGATCGGAAACATACTGGGGGGTGATAAGGTCCAGATACTCCGTCGCGGCCGGTACCCCCATGTTGTTGATATCGAGCAGCAGGCTGCGCGCCAGGCAGAGTCCTCGGTTGATCTTGAAGCTGCCGTCCAGCTCGGGGTCGTTGATGAGTCCCTTCCAGCCGATGGTCGTTCGCGGCTTCTCGAAGTAGACGCGCATGACCACTTCCAAATCGTCGAGATGGGCCTCGCGCTCTTCCTTGAGCCGGCCGGCGTATTCCCTCGCCGCTTTGGGATCGTGTACGGAACATGGGCCGATGACTACCAGCAGGCGATCGTCTTCGCCCGTTAGGATGCGGTGTATGGCCCGCCGCGACTTGAATGTGGTTTCGGCTGCTTTTTCAGACAAGGGATAGTCGTCGTGGACCTGGTCGGGCGGCACCACGTCTTGAATCTCCTGGATTCTTAGATCGTCGGTCTTGTACTTGACGGCCATGGCGCAAACTCTTTCAGCAGGACCACTGGTCTCTGGCCTGCGCTTCCGGTCAGGCCAGCAAGCAATGATAACACCGATAACACCAAACGCGCGCTGTCTGCTGGGCTGAACGGCAGGGCAAGATCTCACTACTTTCTGTGTGGGTATTCTCGCTAGCCAGGAGTTGCCGGGGTGCGGTGCATCAGCACCGGATCAAATCCGCTTATGCACCGATCAAATCAGCTCAGTTGCTGTATGGATTGAGCAATGATCGAATGGG
>JASJBY010000023.1 GCA_030066245.1 Gammaproteobacteria bacterium | reverse complement strand
CCCTGCCGAACGCCGGCGTGGGCCTGGCCCGGTTAGAGTTCATCATCAATCGTTCCATCGGTATCCATCCCAAAGCGCTCCAGGAGTACGACCGCCTGCCCCCTGACCTCAAACAGCGGATTGCACCGCGCATCAGCGCATACGCGGACCCGGTCACGTTTTATGTGGACAAGCTGGCAGAGGGGATTGCCACCATTGGCGCGGCGTTCGCCCCGAAACCGGTGATCGTGCGCATGTCGGACTTCAAGTCAAACGAGTACGCCAACCTTGTGGGCGGGGAACGCTACGAGCCCCATGAGGAGAATCCCATGATCGGATTCCGCGGCGCCGGGCGCTACGTCTCCGAAGCGTTCCGAGCCTGTTTCGAGCTGGAATGCCGGGCCATGAAGAAAGTGCGCGACGACATGGGCCTCACCAACGTGGAGATCATGATTCCCTTCGTGCGCACGGTTGCCGAGGGTAAGGCAGTCATGGGGCTGCTGGCGGAGAACGGGCTCAAGAGAGGCGAGAATGAGTTGAAAGTCGTGATGATGTGTGAAGTGCCGTCCAATGCGCTGCTCGCCGAACAGTTCCTGGAGCACTTCGACGGCTTTTCCATCGGGTCCAACGATCTGACCCAGCTGACTCTTGGCCTGGACCGGGACTCGGGCCTGGTGGCGGAGCTGTTCGACGAGCGTGACGACGCGGTCAAGCAGCTGCTGTCCCGTGCCATCGGCGCATGCCGAGAGCGCGGAAAGTACATCGGTATCTGCGGCCAGGGCCCATCGGATCATCCCGACCTGGCAAAGTGGCTGCTGGACCAGGGGATAGAGAGCATGTCGCTGAATCCGGACACAGTGGTCGCCACCTGGCTGTATCTGGCGAGGGAAGTGAATGGGGAATAGTGACTGGTGACTGGTGAATGGTGAATGGGGAGTGGTCATTCCTCACAACTTACCAGTCACCGCTCCCTGCTCACCGCTCAGCGCTCACTACTCACTACTCACTACTCACCGCTAACAGAAAGAACCCCGCCGAAGCGGGGTTCCTGTGGCAGTCGTGGTTAAGACTCGCTGAGACTAGGGCAGCGATTCGTTGCTGCCGGCCGCTGTCTTGTTCTCTCCGCCCAGCACGCTGGACTGAGTACCCCAGGCGGTGTTGCCTGTGCCCCCGCTGACACTGGCCCCGTCGCCCGCGGCCACGTTCTGAAACCCGCCGCTGACGCTGGGGTATTTGCCCATAGCGGCCTGGTTGCCGGCGCCGCCGCTGACGCTGGACAGGCTGCTGACCGCCTCGTTGTTCAGGCCGCCGCTGACCGTGGCCTGACTGCCCGTGGCCTTGTTGCCGGCTCCACCGACGACACTGGCAGCATCACCGCCCGCCAGGTTATCGAAGCCGCCGGTGATGCTTGCCTTCGGACCCGTGGCTCTGTTGAACGAGCCGCCCGCAACAGTGGCGTTGGCACCGGTAATGCTGTTGTTGTGGCCAGCAACCAGGCCACCGAAGCTGCTGTATATGTGCTCGGAGCCGACGACCAGGTTGTGAGATCCGGTGCGGTCTTTCCCACCGCTGCCATCCTCGTCATAACCGATGATCAGGTTACCCAGGCCGAGCCCGTTCAGGGAGTCGGTCGCGCCCAGGCCGTTTCGGATGCGCACGTTGCAGCCTTCGAAGATCAAGTCGGTAGCGGTGCTCTGATCGGAAATACAGGCGAGCTTCTCCGGCAGAACCCCGGGCCCGCCGGCGGGCGCCTGTTGCATCTCGGCCTCGAAAAACGCATTCGCTTCTTTCAGACCTGCGATCTCCACATCCATCGCTTCGTCCGTCTGCTCCAAGGCCTGAAGCTGCTCTTTCAGGTCTGCATTGCTTTCCTTTAGGGCGTCCACTTCCACGCTGAGCGATTCATTCTGCGCCTCCAGCGCCTCGATGCGCGCTTGCTGGTCGCCGCTGCCGCTGTCTCCGCCGGCGCCCGGGAAAGTGACCAGCCTCTCGCGGCGCCGACACTTGCGCGGGTGCTTCACGAGGCGCATGAAACCGAAATAGCGGCTCGCGCAAGCGTAAACCGGCTCCGCATTGACCACCGGCGCGTGACTAGAAAGCAGAAGAGTAATCAGCAGTGCCGGAAGTACGGCTAAGGAATGACTGATTCGCATGGCGACCCCCGAAGTAGTGACCTATTAACTCGGAGCTTATGTCGGCTGCTTGATACGAAGCTTGAATCCCTCGGAGACGCGCGCCGACAACGCTGCACAAATCAGGGCCTCACGGAATCAGTTTTATGTATAACAATGACTTACCTTGGATTGGCGCGGCTGCCGGGGTACACCGGAGGGCCTTGAAAGGGTGGATATGACGTTCGTTCGGCGGTTAGCGTCCGCTTGACAGCTGCCGAAACTGTGAACTGTGTCGCGTTATGCGCGCTGGATGAAGCGAGATTTGTGACTTTAGTCCCTAAAGGACAAATGTGACCGCTGACTCGAAATGGGAGGCCCCCTGGGGAAACCGGTGGTCCTTCACTGAGCGGAAATCGACACGGGGCCGTTCCAGCGCATCGAGGGCGCTCCGTGTCCCCAGCCGGACCCGCTTGCCTGAAGCGTCGGCTGTCGGGTCGCTTCTACTGGCGGTTCTCGCGCCTCCCGCCAAGACTCTCCTCCGAGTTGAGTGGTCAGTCAAAAGGATGGCGTAGAATGATGGTCTCGTCCCGGTCGGGGCCCGTGGACACGATGTCGATTTGGATACCGGTGATCTCCTCCAGCCGCCCCAGATAGCGACGGGCATTATCGGGGAGATCCTCGTAACGTCGAGCTCCCGCGGTAGACTGGGGCCAGCCTGGCATCTCCTCGTAGACAGGCCTGCACGCCTCGAAGGCCTCCAGCGCGACAGGTGGCGTGTCCAATTGCTCCCCCCTGCAGGTGTAGCCCACGCAGAGCTGGATGCTGTCCAATCCGTCCAGGACATCCAGCTTCGTGACGCAGAGACCGGACACGCCGTTTATCCGAGCGGCGCGCCGAAGCGCCACGCCGTCGAACCAGCCACATCGACGAGCACGGCCCGTGGTCGCACCGAACTCATGGCCTCTTTCAGCCAGATGGGCTCCGATCTTGTCGAACAGCTCGGTTGGGAAAGGCCCTGCACCAACCCTTGTGGTGTAGGCCTTGGTGATGCCAAGAATGTGGTCGAAGCTCCGCGGCCCCACGCCGCTGCCGGTAGCGGCCCCGCCCGCAGTGGTGTTTGACGAAGTAACGAAGGGATAGGTTCCGTGGTCAATGTCCAGCAGGGTGCCTTGGGCGCCCTCGAACAAGATGTTCTCCCCTCGTTCCTGGCTGCTGTGCAGCCAGCCGGTGACGTCGCCCGAGAGGGGTTGGAGCTGCTCGGCCATGGCCAGGGACTCATCCAACACCCGTCGGAAATCTACCGTTTCGGCCTTGAAATAGTGCTCAAGTGCGAAGTTGTGATAGTCCACTACCTCTTCAACCTTGGCAGCGAACAGGTCGCGCTGGAACAGATCTCCCAGCCGCAGACCCCGGCGGGCCACCTTGTCCTCGTAGGCCGGCCCGATGCCCCTGCCCGTGGTGCCGATTGCCTTCTTGCCCCGGGCCCGTTCCCGGGCGTGATCCAGAGCGACATGATAAGGCATGATCAGCGGGCAGCTCTCGCTGATGCGCAAGCGCTCGCGAACGGGTACGCCACGCTCCTCCAGCATGCCCATCTCCTCCAGAAGAGAGCCGGGCGAGAGAACCACGCCGTTGCCAATCAGACAGGTCACCCGGTCCCGCAAAATGCCTGAGGGAATGAGGTGCAGGACAGTCTTCTCGCCACCGATCACCAGGGTGTGACCCGCGTTGTGCCCGCCTTGAAAACGGACCACGGCATGCGCCCGGTCCGTCAGCAGATCCACCACCTTTCCCTTCCCCTCGTCACCCCATTGGGTCCCCAGGACGATTACGTTCTTACCCATAACTGAAAGTCCCCGTCATTCCGCGTCGTCCTCGATCCCCGTGACCTCCCAGCGTTCACCATTGCGCACGATGACACGGTCACAGCCCAGATCGGCCGGCGAATCCCCATGGCCCGGCAGTGAGTACACCACCCGCTCCCCGGCCGAACGCAAAGCCCGCACCTGACTCATCAGGCCCTCATCCGCCGACCACGGACTCAAGATGCCGGAGGCCGCCTCGGCCTCCGGCGGCGATGCTACTGACAGCAAGGTCTTCAGGTCGGCGCTGAAGCCTGTAGCTGGGCGTGCCTGGCCGAATACGCCCCCAATGTTGTCATAGCGACCGCCCCGGGCGACCTCCTCCCCGTGACCGGGCACCAGGGCCGCGAAAACCATGCCGGTGTGATACGCATAGCC
Organism: Gammaproteobacteria bacterium; assembly: GCA_030066245.1. GTDB lineage: Bacteria > Pseudomonadota > Gammaproteobacteria > JAABTG01 > JAABTG01 > JASJBY01. Next base: position 15,566 of record JASJBY010000023.1, on the reverse strand, counting down.
CCGCAGCTCTGCCAGGTCGAAATGCAGCGGCACGTCCGGGGCGTACCGGGACATGGTGTCGGCAACGTGCTGAAGGGCATCGACTGCCGCCAGCATGTTTGGCCCGACGTCGCCCAGCCGTTCCCTTGCCACATCGAGCATCTCGATACCGCCGTTCAGCTCAGCCAGACCGGCCAGCCGGGTCTGCAACCCAGCCGGAACCGCGAACTCCGACATCAGCGTTTCCATTTCCGCGCGCGCTTTGCGCTGCAAGGCATTGTACAGCGCCCGTTCCTGCTCCGCGGACAACGCCGCCTCGCGACTCAGCCCCCGGAAAATACCCACATGACCCAGATCCAGGTGGACTACGCCCACCTCCGTTGCCTTCAGCGTCTCCAACATCAGGCGTAGTATCTCGACATCGGCCTCGACGCCCGCATGGCCGTATAACTCCGCTCCCACTTGAAACGGACTCCGGGAGCGGTTGAATCCCGTAGGACGCGTGTGCAGTACGGTGCCGAGATAGCAGAGCCGAACCGGCAGGTCCTTGCGCAAATGATGCGCGTCGATACGGGCCACCTGCGGGGTCATGTCGGCTCGTAGACCCATCATGCGTCCGCTCAGCTGGTCGGTCAGCTTGAACGTCTGCAGATCCAGGTCGTGCCCGGTACCGGTCAGAAGCGACTCCAGGTATTCAATGAACGGGGGCATGACGAGGTCGTAGCCCCAGGTGCGATACAGATCCACAAGCCGCCTGCGGAGTTCCTCCAGGTGCCACGCCTCCGACGGCAGCACCTCCTCTATCCCATCCGGCAGCAGCCAACGCACGGTGACTAGAGGGACCTCACCGGATAAGGTTCAGGAGCAGGATTCCCAGGATCATGCTGGTCAGCCCGGTGAACCTAAGGGTGTTGTCATTCATCTGCGCTATCATGATAAGCGCCCGGCGAAGGCTTGAAGGATTAATGAAGGGTATTATCCCCTCGATGACAAGTACCAGCGCAATCGCTGCCAGAAGGTCGCTCCACATGGTCAACTCGCGCCGCTCCCCTGGGCCGTCGGAGGAGCCTGGGTGCTTCGACCCGGGGCCGCCCCGCCCGGTGTGCAGACCCGCGGCGGCCCTTACTGGCTCTTCGGCGGCCCCTCGAGATAGCGGAAGTATTGGAAGAAGTCGCTGTCGGGTTGCAGTAGCAGGACGTCGGAACGGTCCGTGAACGTGTTCTTGTAAGCGTTCAAGCTACGGGACAGCGCAAAAAACTCCGGATTCTGGTTGTAAGCGTTGGCATAGGTTTCGGCTGCTTTCGCGTCCCCCTGGCCACGAGTCTGCTGCGCGTCACGGTCAGCCTCGGCGAGGATCACTTCGCGTTCGCGCTCTGCTCGCGCGCGGATCCGCTTGGCCTCCTCGTTACCCTGGGCGCGAAGCTCACGAGCCACTCGCTGCCGTTCAGCTGCCATACGCCGATAGACCGAAGAGCTGATTTCCGGTGGCAGGTCGATGCGTTTGACGCGCACGTCCACGATATCGATGCCGAATTCCGATGCGGACTCGTTTAACGTCACCGTCAGGATATCCATGATGTTGGCGCGTTCTCCCGCTACCACTTCTTGAACCGTGCGCTTGCCGAACTCATCTTTCAGACCCCGCCGGATAAGCTGCTCAAGCCGGGCGTTGGCGCGGGCTACGTTCCCGCCGGTGCTGGTGAAATACCGTTCCACGTCGTCGATGCGCCATTTGACGAAGGCATCCACAAGAACGTTCTTTTTCTCACTGGTGAGAAAAGGCTCAGGCGCGGCATCCAGGTACTGGATACGGGCGTCGAATTTGCGGACGTTCTGAAAAAACGGCACCTTGAGATACAGGCCCGGTGTGTAGTCTGCACGTACCACCTTGCCAAGCTGAAAAAGCATCGCTTTCTCGCGCTCGTGCACGGTGAAGATGGCAAAGGCGAGCACCACGAGCAGACCGACGAGGATAATCGGCCACACTTTGTTCTGGGGCATCAGCGAGACCTCCCTCTTAAACTCTCCCGCTGTCGTCGCAGCAGGTCATCGTCACTCATGGAGCGACCGGCGTCGCTACCAGGCGTACCCTCGAAGCCCGCGACGCCCTCGTTGCGACCGCCTGTTAGCATTTTGTCGAGGGGCACATAAAGCAAGTTGTTGCCGCCCTTGACGTCCACGAGTACTTTGCTGGTGCTGCCAAGGACTGACTCCACGGATTCCAGGTAGAGGCGCTGTCGGGTTACTTCGGGAGCGCGCTCGTACTCGCGCATCACCGCCAGGAATCGACTGGTAGCACCGTCGGCCTCTGCGATTACACGTTGCTTGTAGCCTTCGGCTTGCTCGCGAATGGCGTCCGCATCACCGCGCGCCTTCGGCAGGATATCATTTGCGTACGCTTCAGCTTCGTTCTTCAGGCGGACTTCGTCCTCGCGGGCTTTGACTACGTCGGCGAAAGCCTCCTGGACCTCGGCGGGCGGCTGTGCCGCCTGCATATTGACACTGGTTATTCGAATTCCCACCTTGTACAGCTCAAGAATCTCTTGAATCATCTCTCGGGTGCTTGCCGCTACCGCGCTCCGCCCTTCGGTCAGAACGAAGTCAAGTTTGCTCTGGCCAACGATTTCCCGGACAGCGCTTTCGGTTACCTGACGAAGCGTAACCACCGGGTCGAGCACGTTAAATAGGAAAAACTCCGGCTGGGCGACACGATATTGGACGGCGAACCTGAGGTCGACGATGTTCTCGTCCTGGGTCAGCATCAGCGCTTCGCGAGGTACGGCTCCCTGGCTGCGTCCGGCGGTCCGATAGCCGATCTCCGCTGTGCGCACTTCCTCGACGTTGACCTTCTCCACGTCCTCGATGAAGTACGGCAGCCAGTGAGGCCCCGGGCCCACAGTGCGTACATACTTTCCAAAACGCGTCACAACGCCCTGCTCGGCCGGCTCGATGATATAAATGCCGAAAAACACCCATACTACAAGCAGAATGGCGACGATCAGGCCAACACCCACGGAGCCGAGGCGCCCCCCGCCGCCCCCGCCGGGCTTGCCGCCTCCAAACACCTTTGCAAGCTTCGCTTGTAGAGTGCGTAAGGCCTCTTCCAAATCTGGCGGCCCTTGCCTGCCGTCGCCGCCACTCCAGGGATCCCGGCCGCCGCCCGGTTCGTTCCAGGCCATTTGGGTTACTCCGTCGGAAAAAATAGACAAAAGAAAAGGCGCTATGCGCCCTAGCTCCGGGGATTTTATGGTCCCGGACGCGCACCCGCAACCTCAATCGGGTTGAAGCCTTCGGCCTGGCACAGTCGGGCATAGTCGCTGTGTCGTACCAGCACTTCCAATATCCACTCGCCGCCGTGCTGCCGCTCGTCCACGACTGCTCCCATCTCGAATAGCCGAGCGCGAAGTCGTCCCGCGCTCAGCGGAAGCCGGAGGAAGCGGTGAACGGTGTCTGTCATCAGCTGCGACCGGATGACCGCGGTAAGCAACTCTCGTCCTGCGCCCGTGCCAGCGGATGTCCAGACTCTGACCGTGCCGCCGGCCTCGCGTTCCACCCGCGGCCGGGCACCCTCCAAGCGGTCGAGTTTGTTAAAGACCTCGATTTGCGGCACCGCGCCTGCACCGATTTCTGCCAGTACAGCATTCACCTGCTCGGTCTTGGCCTGCCGCTCGGGATCAGTGGCATCGATAACGTGCAGCAGCAGGTCGGCCTCCCGAGTCTCCTCCAACGTCGAATGAAAGGCGGCCACCAGCTCGTGAGGCAAGTGCCGGATGAACCCCACCGTGTCAGCCAGTATGACGCTAAGACCGCCGCCCACGTCCAGGCGCCGGAGAGTCGGGTCGAGAGTGGCAAACAGCTGGTCGGCAACCGTAGCTCGCGCCCCAGTCAAGCGGTTGAAAAGGGTGGATTTGCCGGCGTTCGTGTAGCCCACCAGCGATATCAGAGGAAACGCCGCCTTGCGCCGTGTCGCTCGTTGCACGCCTCGCTGACGGCGCACTTTATCCAAGCGCTGGCTGATTTGTTTGATGCGTTTACCGATCAGCCGACGGTCGGTCTCCAGCTGTTTTTCTCCCGGCCCCCGGAGTCCGATGCCGCCTTTCTGGCGCTCCAGATGGGTCCAGCCGCGCACCAGGCGTGTGGACAGATGCCTGAGTTGTGCCAGTTCCACCTGCAACTTGCCTTCGAACGACCGGGCCCGGCGGGCAAAGATGTCAAGAATAAGGCCGGTGCGGTCCAGGACCCGGCATTGCACGTGCTGTTCCAGATTGCGCTGATGGGCTGGAGCCAGATCGTGGTTAACCAGGATCAGCTGGACTTCGGTCGCCGTGACCTGCTCTCGAATCTCGTCTGCCTTACCACGACCGACGAACAGGCGGGGGTCCGACGCATCCCGCGTGGCTGTGACCACGGCCACAGTGACGGCACCAGCCGCCGCAGCCAGATCTTTGCACTCGTCCAGATGCTCCTGTGCGTGCCGCGTCTTGAAATGAACGTGAACCAGTAGGGCTCGGGTCTTGAGAGGTTTCGCTGGGTGGTTCACTCATTCAAGCCTGCAACGGACTGGTGCGGGAAACACCCGACGCCCGGACCCCGACACACTCGCCGCTTACGTGGCCTCGTTGGAAGAAACGAGGGGAACGCAGCAAGCAATTGGAGGTTAACGATCCCTGGTCTCAGCCGTCGTCTACGCCAGGGTCTTCGGTTGCCCGAGGCAGTTTGACGTTGCGGGCTGGCACGATGGTCGAGATGGCATGCTTGTACACCATCTGGCTGACGGAATTCTTGAGGAGTACCACGAACTGGTCGAAGGATTCGATTTGGCCCTGCAGCTTGATGCCGTTGACCAGGAATATGGACACGGGGATCCGTTCCTTACGCAGGGTATTGAGAAAGGGGTCCTGCAGCGTCTGGCCTTTGCTCATTGTCGTACTCCTTAGTTGTTATTGTGTCCCGCGTCCGAAACACACAGTATAACCTAGATTCCTGAACCCAACAGGGTGTTGCGGCAGTTGCAGATCAAGCCGTTAGACGCTTTTCGTGAGGCCCGATTTGCCTTACCCCGGGTTCGACATGATCCGACACTTTTAATGACTGCCGGGAACCGACTTCAGTTCGCAGGCCGGCTTCGCGAGGCGACTGGCCGAACCGGCGGAGCGAGTGCACGCCTCCCGAACATCTCGCATATACTAGTCGCGCGCGAAGGCGCGCTCCAGCAATTTCAAGACATTATTCACGAGATTCGGAGAGAATGGCACAACCGAACCGGTTTCCGTTTCGTTTTTCAGCCAGGTCATCTGCCGCTTGGCGAGCTGCCGCGTTGCGGCAACCGCCTTGTCCGTCATCGTTTTCGTGTCGTAACGACCGTCAAGACATAGCCACACCTGGCGATAACCGACCGCGCGCATGGACGGCAGTCCCAAGTGCAGGTCGCCCCGAGCGCGAAGGCCGGCCACCTCGTCCACGAATCCGTCCTTCAGCATCTCCCGGAATCGAGCTGCAATCCGGGCATGCAGCTCCTCGCGATCAGGGGGCAACAACACGACCTTGAGCAGACGGTAGGGCAAGGCTCTCTCGCTGCGCTCCCTGAACAACGCGCTCATGGGGCGGCCGGTGAGCTGAAAAACCTCCAGCGCCCGCTGAATGCGCTGAGGATCGTTAGGATGGATCCTGGCCGCCGATGCACGGTCCACCTGCGCCAGCCGCGCGTGGAGAGAAGGCCAGCCAGATCGCTCAGCCTCTGCGCTCAGCCCTCGCCGCACCGCCGGATTCGCAGAGGGCAATGGCGACAGACCCCGCTCCAGGGCGCGAAAGTAGAGTCCAGTGCCCCCGACCAGCAACGGCACCCGACCGGTGGCGGCCATACTACCCATCTCGCGCAAGGCGTCCGTCCTGAACTGAGCCGCGGAGTAGGCGTTCGCGGGATCGACGATGTCGATCAGCCGATGGGGAGCCTGGGCCAGCACGTCCGGCGTGGGCTTCGCTGTACCGATGTCCATGCCCCGGAAAACCATTGCCGAATCCACGCTGACGATGGCACACGGGAGTCGCCGTACGAGTTCTACGGCGACTCCCGTTTTGCCGCTGGCCGTCGGCCCCATGAGGAACACAGCGAGGGGCTTGCTCATGGGCGCCAACTGCTCGAGATTCGCACGGCGGTTTGACTGCGCCGGCAACTCCTCACAATGACTTGCCCCTCTGGCTGGGTATGCCGGGGGAAGGCGCGCAGCGCTTGAACAGGCCTTCCAGATCGCTCTCACTCGGTTGGACCCAGAGGGGATTGCCCGGGTATCGGGCGCTTTCCCGGTCCACCTGTTGCAATAGCCTGTCCAAGTCTTCTCGGGACTGGCCGTCGAACGTCGGGGTAGCATCGGCCGTCAGTGCGGGAATAAGCGCCACCAGGTCGCTGCCGGTCGCCCCGTCCGGATCATGTTTCGCCAGGGCCGCAAGGGCGGACTTGACCAGCGCCTGAGGTTCCGCCTCCTTCAACAGGGCCGGCACCCGGTGCACGGCGACCGAGGCGGGACCATTGCGGACCACATCGAAGCCCAGGCGGCGCAGGGGCTCCGGCTTCTCTTCCGCCATACCAGCCAAGCCGGGCGGCAATTCAACGCTGACCGGCACCAGCAGAGGCTGAGACTTGAGCTGCCCTTGCTCCAGGGCCAGTCGAAGCCGACTCTCAGTAACGCGCCGCCAGGCCGCAGGCATATCGACCAGCACCAGGCCAAGCTCGTTCCGGGCCAGCAGGAACCGACCATGTACCTGTCCGAGGCTATACCCCAGGGGGGAGGCGGCATTGCCGCCCCCTCCCATCAGTGCGGCGTAATCACCCACGGACTCCCGTATCCGTTCACCCCCGAAGCGCACCGCGCCGCGCGTCCTGCCCGCTACTCTGGGCGTATACGCCGGAGCATCCGCAGAGGGCACAAGCATGGAGGTCGACCCTAGCGCGTGGGCCAAGTGGCGGGCCACGAAGTCATGGACCAGCCGGCCGTCCCGAAAACGCACCTCGTGCTTGGTTGGATGTACGTTCACGTCTGCCTGCGTTGGCTCCATTTCCAGGTAGAGCACGTAGGCGGGTTGCCGCCCCGGGGGCAGCACGTCGGCATAGGCCTGCCGCACCGCGTGGGAAACCAGCTTATCCCGGATGGTCCTCCCGTTCAGGAAGAAGAACTGGCCGTCGGCTGCGCTGCGCGAATGTTCCGGGCCGCCAATCCAGCCCCATAGCCGCAGCCCCACCGCCTCGAACTCCACTGGAACGGCCTGCTGCAGGAACGCCGCACCGCAAACCGCCGCCACCCGGCGGCTGCGCTCGGGGCCGTCAAGGCCGGCACGGAGTCTGATTACCTCACGCCGCTCGTGGTTGAGCCGAACGGCCAGGTCGAGTCGGCTCAACCCGATGCGCCTGACCACTTCCTGCAGGTGCCCGAACTCGGTTCTATCGCTGCGCAGGAATTTCCGCCTCGCCGGCGTGTTGAAGAACAGGTCGCGCACCTCCACCGTGGTGCCCACCGGGTGAGGCACCGGCTCCAAGGCCGCCTCTGGCGGCTTGCCCTCCGCTGTCATCCGCCAGCCGGTGTCTGAGCCTTGACACCGGGACGTAATACTGAGCCTCGATACCGACGCGATGCTCGGTAAGGCTTCTCCCCTGAAGCCCAGACTGGCTATGTGCGTCAAGTCGTCCAGGGTGACGATCTTGCTGGTGGCGTGCCGGTCCAACGCCAGTACCAGGTCGTCGGGGTGAATGCCTTCGCCGTCGTCCCGCAGGCGTATCAAACGTTTACCGCCCCTCTCCACGTCGATGCAGACCTCACGGGCGCCGGCATCCAGGCTGTTCTCCAGAAGTTCCTTGACCACCGACGCCGGCCGCTCGACTACCTCGCCGGCTGCAATCTGGTTGGCCAACGTTGCCGTCAAGCGATGGACGCGGGCAGGAATTCTGACAGCAGTCATGGTCGTCGCATGGTATACGGAACGGTTTACGCGCGCATCGACAGAGGATCGCTTCCGGTTGCCTTCAGGGCCGAGTCACCGTGTGAGCGGCCCCAACAGCAAGGCGCTCAAGTCCCGGGCCGGGCGGCCGAACACTAGAGTCTACTGTCACAAAATGGAGCAATCGGTGAGGTTGTGCCATCGTAAGCTGGACAGTATATTAGAACTTATTAATACTCTTACTTACTTGTAGTCCTGTTAGAGGTCGTCATGCTCGAAAAAGTATTCTGGTTCGGCGCAGTCTTCTTCTTCGGTGTCGCGGTGTACCTGGCGAATGTCAGTTCAGGCGCAGCCGAAAGCGCGGTGCTCGACTATCGTTTCTGGCTCGTGGTGTCGCTCGGCACCTTTAGCGCGGTGTTGGGCAACGTCCTGCATGCTAGCAGGTCCCTCGACCTGGAGGACGACGAGCAGCCTCACAGCCCCGTAGCCCGCTGATATTGCCCCGTTAGCTGCGCAACCGGTTTGCAGCCGGCGTCGACCAAGGTACTGAGGTCAGGGCGCCGTTTAGCCGGACGCCGTCGAGGTGCGTCCGTCCGGCTGCGCTCCGGTCTTCGGGCGCCCGCACCACGAGAACCCGAGAAGAAAGCCGGGCCCATGCCAGTTTATGATGTAGGCTGGTGTTTCTCGGAACGGCTGTGCTCGGGGGCCACGGCCCTTGCCGCAACAGCCGCAAGGCACGGCGATGCTGCACAATCTCCGACGCGTCATTCAGGAAGTCAACGCGGCGAACAACCTGGACGAGGCGCTCTCCATTATCGTGCGCCGGGTCAAGGAAGCCATGGAAGTGGACGTCTGCTCCGTCTTCCTGAACGACCCGGCAAGGGGCCAGTTCGTCTTGATGGCAACGAACGGCCTCAACCCCGCGGCCGTCGGCAAGAGCCGGCTGGGTCATCATGAGGGCCTGATCGGTCTGGTAGGGGAACGGCAGGAGCCGGTGAATGTGGCGGATGCCGGCAGTCATCCCCGCTATCGCCACATGCCGGAGACCGGCGAAGAGCCCCACCACGCTTTCCTTGGAGTGCCCATAATCCACTACCGGCGCTTGCTGGGAGTCCTGGTGGCTCAGCACACCGTCCACCGCCGTTTCGAAGAGGACGAGGTGGCGTTCTTCCTGACTGTTGCCGCCCAGCTAGCAGGGGGCATCAGCCATGCCGCGGCGAGCAGCGGGCCGAGCGTCACCAGCAACGGTCAACCCCTTCAGCCCGGATTTGTCCAGGGCGTCCGGGGCGCTCCCGGCGTAGCGCTGGGAACCATCGCGGTGGCCGATCCGCTGGCTGATCTGGCGTCGGTGCCGAACCGGCGAGCCCGGGACACAGAGGCCGAGGAGGTATCGTTCTGCGCCGCCGTAGCCGCTGTGCAGCAGGCGCTTCGCACCAGCGGGGAGCACATGTCCGCGCACCTGCCGGCAGAGGAGCGCGCCCTGTTTGACGTGTTTGTCATGTTGCTCGGCGGCGACACCCTGGTTTCCGACACTGTTCGCCGAATCCGGGAAGGCCAGTGGGCGCCTGCGGCCTTACGCGACACCATCCACGAGCACGCGTCCGTGTTCGAGAATCTGGAAGACCCGTACCTCCAGGCGCGGGCCGAGGACATTCGCGGACTGGGCCGCCGGATTCTGATGCAGCTCCAGTCGGAGGACGTTGGCAGCCGCACCTGGCCGGAGCGGTGCATCCTCGTGGGTGAAGAACTGAGCCTGGCTCAGATTGCAGAGGTGCCTATCAACCGGCTGGCCGGCATCGCAAGCGTCAGGGGTTCAGCGGTATCCCATGTTGCCCTGCTCGCCAGGGCCATGGATATCCCCGCGGTCATGGGCCTTGACGACCTGAGGGTGAGCTGGTTGGACGAGCAGCCGATCGTGGTGGACGGCTACGAAGGCCGGGTCTTCATCAACCCCAGTGCCGCGGTGCAGAAGGAGTTCCAACGGCTGGCACGGGAAGAGGACGAGATCACGGCCGGTGTCCGGGAACTCCGGGAGTTGCCCGCAGAAACACCTGATGGCATACGCATGCCCCTGCACGTCAATACAGGCCTGCTGTCCGACATCACGCCCTCTCTGAAAAGCGGCGCGGAGGGCGTCGGCCTGTACCGGACCGAGTTTCCCTTCATGGTGAGAGACTCCTTCCCCTCCGAGGACGAGCAGTATCAGACCTATCGAGCCGTACTCGCTGCGTTTGCGCCACGCACCGTCACCATGCGAACCCTGGACGTGGGAGGCGACAAGAACCTGCCGTATTTTCCCGTCGACGAGGACAACCCGTTCCTCGGCTGGCGAGGCATCCGTTTCACCCTGGACCATCCGGAGATATTTCTCACCCAACTGCGCGCCATGCTCCGAGCCAACGCGGACCATGGCAATCTGCGCCTGCTACTGCCCATGATCAGCCGCGTTGATGAGGTTGACGAGGCAGCCGCCCATCTGGCCCGTGCTCACCGGGAGCTGATCGAGGAGGGCCAGCCCTGTGCCATGCCCAGCATTGGCGTCATGATTGAAGCGCCGTCGGCCGTTTACCAGGCACACGCGCTCAGTCGGCGGGTTGATTTTCTCTCCCTGGGGACCAACGACCTGACCCAGTACATACTTGCCGTGGACCGGAATAATCCGCGTGTGGCCAGCCTCTACGACGGCCTCCACCCAGCCGTACTGCGAGCCGTCGTCGACGCAACCGAGGTTGCCCGCGCCACAGGGACGCCTATAAGCGTCTGCGGTGAAATGGCCGGAGATCCGGCGGCCATTCCGCTCCTATTGGCCACCGGCGTGGACGCTTTGAGCATGAGCGCCTGTGCGATTCCCAAAGCCAAATGGGTCATCCGTAGCATTGCCAAAGCGCAGGCTGCCGACCTGTTGGAGCGCGCTCTGGCCATGGAGGAACCGCAAAGTATTCGAGGCATGATGGATGGCGTGCTCGACGCCGCCGGTCTGGGTGGTCTGGTCCGTGCCGGCAAGTAGTTAATGCCCCGGCTCGATAAGCCGATAACAGGTTATGGATTGCGGGCCAGAGCCCGCGGGATAAGCATGCTGTGTCCACGGTCGATCAACGTCCTTTTCAGGGCCCGAGCACCGTGGTACCACCCGAGACCGGGATCGAAAGGAGGACTGACCCGCCATGAGAGGAATTAGAGGCCTGTTTCTGGTGCCATTGCTCGCCGCCGCGATGCTTCCCGCACACGCCGATGTCCTGCTCATGGAGGGCATTGCGACAGAGCCGCCCAACAGTGCCTCAGGCCTGCCCCGGCCGGCGCGCGGCATGAGCAAGGACCGGGTCGTCGAGCTCTTCGGGGAGCCTGCTGAGCGAATCCCGGCGGTGGGCTATCCGCCCATCAGCCGCTGGATTTACGATGGCTACACCGTGTATTTCGAAGACCAGCACACCATCACAGCGGTAATTACGCGCTAGATAGCTGTTTGGAAATATCGATCACACACGGCGATTCCGCTGGTATGAGACCCGGCCGAAGCGTATTTCGGGTCAGATATCTAGCAGGTGACGTCGCACGTGCCGGCGCGCTTGTGGGGACAGCCGTCCGTGCTCCCTCGCCCGCCTAACCGGCCCGCTTTACCGCCGGTCGAAACTCTGCCCGGAGGCATGCCACCGCTCGACTCATCGGTCTGCTCCGGGATCAGTCGCCAGTCTGGTCCATAGTCATCTGAGGGCGGCTCTCACTCCCCAAAGCAATAGGATCGGGGCATCGCTCCCGGTTCTTTACCCTCAGCCGGTACAAATACCGACCGTCCGGCTGGACGCCGAGACCGGGGCCAAAGTCGTGCCACGCATGTGGTGCCGGTGCTTGGCGATCCGTGCCCCAGATAGCCCCACGGACCCGGACCTGCGGGTGCATGCGCGGGCGCTGTGGCGTAACGAAGCGCGAGGCACTCCCGCGACTAGCCCGACGGCATGTGGACGCGCCCACTCTCGCGACCGGCAGCGCCTCGCCTCACCGTGAACCACGCTTCCTGTGGGCAGTCTTTACAAAGGTCATGATATAGTCTGGCGGTCGCCGCTGTGGAAGGATGCGGCCCCTTGATTGGGCGGCAGCCGGGGCCTAAGCGACCATTCGTTGCTACGCAAGAGACCACCAGGATTTTCTCACCTCGTTGACGAACACCACGCATAGGAGCAACCGTGAAAAAGCTACTGACCACGGCGCTTGCCTTATCCATAACCGCCTGCGCTGGCACCGGGCAGGGTCCGCAAGAGCCCTATTCTTTCGCCACACCGCCCGGCTCTTACTTCACCCTGCTGCAGCCGGTCGAGATTCCGCGCGAGAACACGACTATCTACATCCAGCACGGGCGTATTCTTCCCTCGAACACGGTGGAGGAATGGGCACCCCATTGTTTCTTCGAGCTTTACACCTTGGTGACCGAACCACGGGTGGTGGAGCCCGACGAGTTTGAGATCCAGCGGGTCACCCGTGAGGCCAACCCGCTGTGGGTCGGGCTGCCGACCATGGTTGCCTACGGAGGGGGGGCGGACGGCGGTCCCACCCAGCTATTCTACCGAACGCGCTTCTACATCAGCTCACCCACCCAGGAGGACGTATGGCGTCTCACCTGCCAAATCGACCGCATGGAGGCGCAAGGACCGTCCTATGACAAGTGGCTCACCGTCGACCAGGTGAGAGAGACGTTGGAAGGGCTGTTTACGCTGACCGTGAAAGACGCCGCACCGATGCCGGGAGACGCTGGCGATTCACCCGCCGGGTAGGGTATCGGTGTTCGGTTAGCGCCGTACCGGAATGAGCGATCGAGCCCCTCGGCCGCAGAGATAACGGCCGTCGAGGCTTAAGGGAAGCGTTTGCGGTAAATCCCCGCACGTCGCGCTGGTTCAAGACCCACCGAGGCTGCGTATCCGGATGCCGGGCAGTGCGCGTAAGTGCGCGTCTGTCAGCTTCCTCCACCAGGAAGGCTCTGTCGCCTGGGCTCCGAGACGACGGCAGAAGGCCGTTGAACTTGGTGGTCAGTGCTGAACTGGTAGTCCCGAAACACCTCCTCGGCGTTCGGCAGCACATAGCTCCCATTCGGGTATCGTCGTGCCGTGTCCTTGAGCCGGTAGGCATAGTGGCCACAGGTCCAGACCTTAAAATTCCGCATGTGGGTGCAGAGGCAAACCTTCTCCGCCACGGAGATCTTCTTCACCCCCGGATAGGCCTTGAGTGCCTCGTTGTAGGCATCGATGTATGCGCAGTGGCCGTCTTTGTCGAGGAGATAGCCTAGCGCCTCGCAGTTTGGCCGGATGCCCGAGCCGATAGCCGGACTCTGCTTCAGCATGCGCATGGGATAGCCGGTGGGTGACAGGGTGTTGACCACAATGTCCTCCACGCCGGCGTTCAGATAAGCCTGTTTCACCTCGTCGGGAAGCCCACATTCCTTGGCGATGGTGAAGCGCGTTGCTACCTGCACCGCCCCACAGCCCTGCTCCAAATAGGCCACTGCATCAGAGCCGGTGAAGATGCCGCCAGCCGGAATGACCGGAATCGCCAGGTCTTCCTGCTTTAGAAACTCCAGCACCTGGGTCGTGATGCTCTGCAAATCGTACTCCGCCCAGTCCATGCCGAAGCCCAGATGCCCCCCCGCCAGCGGTCCCTCCACCACCACGTAGTCGGGCCGGCGCCGGGTCCGGTTGCAGCGCTTCAGAAACAGCTTCAGGGCCCTCACCGAGGAGACGATGATGCCCAGGTTCACGTCCCGAAAGCGCGGATGGTGCTCAATCAGGGAAAAAGTGCCCAAGTGTAGTCCGGCACTGAGGGTGATGCCGTCAATCCCGCCGTCCATGGCTGACGCCAGCCTCACCTTGAGAGTGCCGGCCGGGTTGTTCATGGTCAGCTTTTCCATGCAGTTGATGAAAACTGCCCCATCGCCCTGTTTGGCCTCGATAGTCGAACGCACGTGAAGGCGCTGGGCTTCAGCGAGATCGTCCAGGTCGAAATGCACCATGGACTTGTCGGCGCTGGCGACGTTGAATTTGTAGCGGCGCAGCTTATTCCTGACGAAGGACGTGCTGAAATAGCGGTCGGCGACCGTCGGAACCATGGCATCCGAGATGTGACCGATGCCGCCGAGCCGTGCCGCTTCCAGCGCGAGGGCGTTGGTGGATATGTCCACCCCCATTCCGCCCGTTACCAGCGGCACGTATTCCCTGCCCGCTAGCCGAAGCCGAAAATCATCCAGCTTTTTCATATACTTATCTGACACCTGCTAAGGTCACGCTGTTGGCAGGAGCCAACGTCGGCCGCTCGTACGATAGGGCGTGTCAACCACCCGATGTGGGCACGCTCCGCTGTTGCTCGTCACTCCAAGCGGCTACGGCTCCGATCTCCTCACCTCGTCTGTATGGACACACATCGCTCGCTTAAGTGCGGGACGATACCCTCCGGCCCTCGCTGACCGAGCTTTCCAACTGTCTCCGTCGCGCTATGTTACCGCCGAATGACCGCTTCGTGGCCAGTCAGTCTCAGAATCGGCAGCCACAACCTGCCAGGTTCGCACGCGTAGAAGCGGCGCTTCCTCAGATCCGGAGCTTGGCGCACATCGCCCGTTAGCGTTGGAACAGGGCAATCGACTCCGCGTGACTGGTGTGCGGGAACATGTCCACAATGCCGGCGCTTACCAAACGGTAGCCATGACGGTGTACCAGTTCGCCCGCGTCCCGCGCGAACGTCGGCGCATGGCAGGAGACGTAGACCAAGCGGCTCGGATAAGGGGCGCCCATCGACGCAACCACCTCCCGAGCACCGCTGCGCGGCGGGTCCAGCAGCACCTTATGACAGTCCGCCTCCCGCCAGATGGCCGCTGCCGCGGTGCTCAGATCCTGAACCAGAAAATCGGCGTTGCCAATGCTATTGAGGCGCGCATTCTCTCTGGCACGCGCCACAAGCCCCGCATCCGCCTCTACGCCCAGAACACGGGACGCTAGCCGCGCGAGGGGCAAGGTGAAGTTGCCGACGCCGCAGAACAGGTCGCAGACGTGGTCCTGCGGTCCGATCTCGAGGAGCTGCATGGCCCGGGCAACCAGTCGCCTGTTCATCTCGGAGTTGACCTGGGCGAAGTCCGTGGGACGAAAGCGCAGCACCACGTTCCAGTCGTCAAGACGGTAGTCGAGATAGGCTTCGCCCTTCTGCGGATGCAGGCGGGTGACTGTATCCGGCCCGCCAGACTGCAAATAGATGTGATACTCATGACTGGCACCGAAAGCTGCCAGGACAGTGCAGTCCTCATTGGATAAGGGCACCAGGTGACGAAACACCAATGCAACGGTACCGTCGCCAGACGCGACCTCGATCTGGGGAATCTGCCGGCATGCCGCGAGCGCGCCGACCATGCGCTTCAGGCTGCCTATACGGGTGCCTACCGCCGGGTGGAGAATATCGCAGCCTGCAAGATCGGCCACGAAACCGCTGCCTTTCTCTCGAAATCCCACCAGCACTCGGCCTTTTTTAACAACGTAGCGCGCGCCGAGACGCGCCTTACGCCGGTAGCCCCAGATTTCTCCACACAGTGGGGGCAAAAACTCTTCGGGCTCCAGGCCCCCCTCGGTAGCGAGAGTCCGGAGCAAACGTTGCTCTTTGAAGCTCAGCTGCGCCGACGGCGCGAGGTGCTG
>JASJBY010000233.1 GCA_030066245.1 Gammaproteobacteria bacterium | reverse complement strand
TGCACCTGCGTCAGGGCGAAGACGGATTTCTGGATGGCTATCGCCTGCGTGCCATCATCCGCAGGTTCTCCGACCATATTTCCCTCCCGATCCTGATGGCCAGGGAAGAGGTTGGCGACGAGCCGGAGGGGGAGAAGGAAGAAGGGAAGAATGAAGACGGGGCGAGCGAGGAGTCGGAGACCGTCAACAAGGCCACGGCTCTGTGGAGCCGCACAAAGAACGATATCAGCGAAGAGGAGTATAGGGAATTTTACAAGCATGTAGGCCACGATTTCACAGCGCCCCTTGCCTGGACCCACAACAAAGTGGAAGGGAAGCTCGAGTACACCTCTTTGTTGTACGTGCCAGCTCACGCCTCCTTCGACATCTGGGACCGCAGCCAGCGTCATGGCATAAAGCTCTACGTACGCCGCGTGTTCATCATGGACGATGCCGAGCAGCTAATGCCGCCCTACCTGCGCTTCGTGCGCGGCGTGGTCGACTCCAGCGACCTGCCCTTGAACATATCCCGGGAGATACTTCAACAGAATAGACAGATCGATGCTATGCGCTCCGGCTCGGTAAAGAAGGTGCTCGGTTTGCTCGAGCACCTCGCCAAGGAAGAGACGGAAAAGTACACCACCTTCTGGAGCGAGTTTGGTCGGGTGCTGAAGGAAGGCGTCATCGACGACGTGAGTAATCAGGAGCGCATCGCGAAGTTGTTGCGCTTCGCCTCCACGCATAACGCTACGGACGATCAGGACGTCAGCCTCACGGACTACGTGTCGCGGATGGCGGAAGGTCAGGATAAGATTTACTACATCGTGGCGGATAGCCACGCGGCCGCCAGCAGCAGCCCCCATCTGGAAATATTCCGGGACAAGGGCATTGAGGTTTTGTTGATGAGCGACGGTGTTGACGAGTGGGTCGTCAACCACCTTACCGAGTTCGAGGGTAAGGCGCTGCAGTCCGTGACGAAAGGCGCGCTCGATCTGGGTGAGTTGGGGCAGGAGAAACAGGCTGACGATGATGCCGAGAAAGACTCCGAGGAACTCGTCAAGCGCGTCAAAGATGCCTTGGGCGAGCGGGTGAAGGAGGTTCGGGTGACGTCCCGGCTCACTGAATCGCCCGCTTGCCTGGTAGCGGATGAGCACGCGCTGGGCGGTCACCTGGAGCGTCTGCTCAAGGCGTCGGGGCAGCAGGTTGCGGCCAGCCAACCCATTCTGGAGGTCAACCCAAAACATCCGCTCGTCCGGCGCATGGGGCAGGAACAGGACGAAGGCCGTTTCGGCGATTGGGCGCATATTCTGTTCGACGAATCCATGTTGAGCGAAGGTGCACAGCTCAAGGATCCAGGCGCCTTCGTGAAGCGGCTGAACAACATGTTTGTGGCCATCGGCACCGACACCGGGGGTGATCTGGGAAAGAGCGACTCGGTCAGCGGAGACTCCTGAGCAGCGTCGAGCGGAGCTGAACCGAGGCGGGGCACCGTTAAGCACCCGGGGCCGTCGGCTTGTGCCGGTACGGTTTCCATCGCGAATGCTTGATCGAACACGGATGCGGGGCAGCGCGGGCGCAGGGCGTACACGCCGTGCACACTTCTCATTTGCCGCTTTCGCCACTGCCCCTCCGGGATGACATGATGGGGCCGGCTGCTAAACTCCTCTAGAATCCGCTAGCGCAGTTACGCTTCCCTCTTGAACGAGTTTGAAACCACCCCATGACGTCGGCAGTCATTGAGCGCCTCCGGCGGCTGAACGCCATCGGCACGGACCTGTCGGCCGAAAAAGACAACAGCCGCCTGCTCGAACGCATATTGCAAAGCGCCCGTGAGCTGACCAATGCGGACGGCGGCACCCTGTACCTGGCGGCGCCCGAGAAGACCCTGAGATTCGAGATCGTGCTGACCGAGTCCCTCGGTCTGCACTTGGGCGGCACCAGCGGCGAGCCAGTCCCCTTCTATCCCATTCGGCTGTACGACGCGGCGGGGAATCCGAACCACAACATGGTAGCCGCCTATGCGGCTTTGGCAGGCGTCACGGTAAACATACCGGACGCCTACGAGGCCGAAGAGTTTGACTTCTCCGGTACCCGGGCCTTCGACCTGAAGACAGGCTACCGGTCCAAGTCTTTTCTCACTGTGCCCATGCGGGATCACGAAAATCACATCACGGGCGTGCTCCAGCTCATTAATGCCCGCGCCCCGGAAACGCACGACGTTGTTCCTTTCTCAACAGAAGACCAGGAGCTTGTCGAGTCTCTGTCCTCCCAGGCCGCGGTGACTCTGAGCAACAAGCGTCTGATCGACGACCAGCGCAAACTGTTCGAGTCCTTCGTGAAGCTCATTGCCGGTGCCATCGACGACAAATCACCCCACACTGGCGGACATTGTCGGCGGGTGCCCGAGCTTACGATGATGCTCGCCGACGCCGCTGCCAGCGACGACGGTCCGTTGCGTGACTTCGCCATGGACGGCGAGCAGCGCTACGCGCTGACCATTGCCGCCTGGCTTCATGATTGCGGCAAAATCACGACGCCGGAGTATGTGGTGGAAAAGTCCACCAAGCTGGAGACCATCTACGACCGCATGCATACCGTAGACACCCGCTTCGAGGCGCTCAGGCGGGAAGCGGAGATTCGCCTGCTCAAGGGCGAGCTGGCAGCCCTGAAAGACGAAACCGGTCATAGCGCGGAAACGTTGCGGCGCGAGTATGAGGACGAATGTCAGCGGCTTGACGATGACCTGGCTTTTCTACACCGCTGCAACATTGGCGGCGAGGACATGTCGGCGGCCGATCAGGAGCGAGTGCGGACCATAGGCCGGCGCCGCTGGAAGGGCATCAGGGGTGATGACGAGGATCTCCTCAGCGACGACGAGATTTACAACCTGACCGTAGCCAGAGGGACGCTGACTCCCGAAGAACGGGAGATCATCAACTATCACATCGTCGCCAGCATCAAGATGCTGGAGGCCCTGCCCTATCCGGAGTACCTGAAGGCGGTGCCGGAGTACGCCGCCGGTCACCACGAGCGCATGGACGGTCGCGGCTACCCGAGAGGGCTGACCCGCGAGCAGATGTCGGTGCAGGCTCGCGTCATGGGAATAGCCGACATATTCGAGGCCCTGACAGCCAAGGACAGACCCTACAAGGAGGGCATGAAGCTCTCTCAAGCGCTGCAGATCATGGGGCGAATGAAGCTCGACAATCACATCGACCCGGATCTCTTCGACGTGTTTGTACGCAAGCGGGTCTACCTCCAGTACGCCCAGACCTTCCTGGACCCCGAGCAGATGGATGAGGTGGACGAGAACTGCATACCGGGGTATTCTCCAATGCCCCGGCCAAAATTCGCCTGATCCCACTATTTCTCACCCAGTGCCCAGGATCGGATTTGTAAGCCTCGGTTGTCCCAAGGCAACCGTTGATGCCGAGCACATATTGACTCGGCTGAGGGCGGAAGGCTATGACACCGTTCCGACTTATCGGGAGGCGGATCTGGTGCTGGTCAACACCTGCGGCTTCATCGACGAGGCGGTGGAGGAATCGCTGCAGGCCATCGGCGAGGCCCTGGAAGAGAATGGGCGGGTCATCGTGACCGGGTGCCTGGGGGCTCGCCAGGAGTTGATCCGAGCCAGCTACCCGCAGGTGTTGGCGGTCACCGGCCCGCACGCCCTGGAGGAGGTGATGCAGGCGGTGCATGCGTGGCAGCCGCCGGCGCACGATCCCTATACCAGCCTGATACCGCCCCAGGGTATCCGTCTGACACCTCGACACTACGCATATCTGAAGATTTCCGAAGGCTGCAACCACCACTGCAGCTTTTGCGTCATTCCGTCCCTGCGGGGTCGTCTGGTGAGCCGCCCCATCGACAGTGTGCTCCGGGAGGCGGAGAATCTGGTGCAAGCTGGCGTGAAGGAACTGCTGGTCATTGCCCAGGACACCAGTGCGTACGGCGTTGATGTGAAGTATCGCCCCGGCTTTCATCACGGGAGGCCGGTAAGGACCCGGATCACGGAGCTGGCGCGTCTGCTGGGTGAGCTGGACGTCTGGGTCCGTCTGCATTACGTCTATCCCTACCCCCACGTGGACGAGTTGATTCCCTTGATGGCCGAGGGGCGGATTCTGCCCTATCTGGACATACCCTTGCAGCATGCAAGCCCGCGTATTCTGAAAGCCATGCGGCGACCGGCCGATCGGGAAGATGTGGTCAAACGCATCCATCGCTGGCGGGCTGTCTGTCCGACGCTTACCCTGCGCAGTACCTTCATCGTGGGCTTTCCCGGTGAGACCGATCAGGACTTCGAGACATTGCTCGAGTTTCTGGCAGAGGCGCGCCTGGACCGGGTAGGCTGCTTCGCCTACTCACCGGTGGCGGGAGCCGCGGCTAATGAGCTGCCGGCTGCCGTTCCTGAGGAATTGAAGCTGGATCGTCTGGAGCGTCTCATGGCACTTCAGGCCCGTATCAGTGCCTCGAAGCTCGAGGAAAAGATCGGTCAGTGTTTGCAGGTTCTGGTGGACGATCTCACCGACGAGGGTGCCGTGGCCCGCAGTGTCGGCGATGCCCCCGAGATCGACGGTCAGGTCATCATCGAGGAACCCGGTGACATGCAGGTGGGTGAGCTCTACATGGTGGAAGTGACCCGTTCAGCCGACCACGACCTGTGGGCCAGGCGCGTCTCGGTGACCGGGAGGCCGTGCATTCCGCCCGAGACAACCGACACGGAGCCTTCGCGGCCGGAGGCTCGGCCCTGATTGCCCGGGACCGGTGGTTGCCCCGTGAGTCGATGCCCGTCGGCTGCATGTGCCCGCTGCCCGCGGACTGCCGACCGCTTCCATGAGCGACCTGGACGCGCTTTTCGAGAGTGCCGAAGACCAGCTACGGAGCCCTCTCGATTTTGTCCGTTGGGGAGCCAGCCGTTTCAACGAGGCTGAGCTGTGCTTCGGTCACGGCAGTGATGATGCGGTGACCGAGGCCATGCGCCTGGTGCTGCACGCCGTTCATCTGCCTCCCGGGGTGCCGGATGAGCTATTGCGGGCAACTCTGACATGCGAGGAGAAGCGACAGATACTGGCGCTGCTTCGGCGTCGGATCGCCGAGCGCATGCCAGCGGCCTATCTGACCGGCGAAGCGTGGTTCGCGGGCCTCGCCTTCCACGTGGACAAACGGGTGCTGATACCCCGGTCGCCCATTGCCGAGCTCATCGAGAAAGGGTTCGAGCCCTGGCTGCATGGGATCCGCGTGCAACGGGTGCTGGATCTGTGCACGGGCAGTGGCTGTATCGCCGTGGCCTGTGCCATGGCCATGCCCGAGGCTCTGGTGGATGCCGCGGATATCTCGCCGGAGGCGCTGCAGGTGGCTGAGCTCAATGTGCGCCGCTATGCCCTGGAGAAGCGGGTGCGGCTGGTCCGCTCGGACCTCTTCGAAAGTCTCGACCGGGTGCGCTACGATTTGATCGTCAGCAATCCACCCTATGTGGCCTCTGCG
Organism: Gammaproteobacteria bacterium; assembly: GCA_030066245.1. Lineage (GTDB taxonomy): Bacteria > Pseudomonadota > Gammaproteobacteria > JAABTG01 > JAABTG01 > JASJBY01. The sequence goes on along the minus strand of JASJBY010000233.1, from coordinate 1,763 downwards.
GAGCTCGAGCGCATGCCGGCAGAATTCAGTCAGGAGCCACGCCTGGGTCTCTTCGCCGGCGATGACGGTCTGGACATCGTCCGTCGTCTATTGCGCAGCGCCGAGCGGCACCTGAGCCCGGATGGCGTTCTCATCGTGGAAGTCGGTGCCAGCAAACCTGCGCTGGTCTCGGCTTACCCGCAGGCGCCATTCCTGTGGCTGGAGTTCGAGCGTGGCGGGGAGGGTGTTTTTCTGCTGACGGCCACCCAGTTGCGCGAGAGCCGGCTGCTATGATGCATGTAGCGAGGGCGGAAACCTGAGCCGACCGACGGTTTCCTCATGAAAAGACCGGGAACGATGGCCCAGTATGCTGAACTAATCGAACGGGCGCTCATCAAGGTGGATGAGATGCGGCAGGTCATGGAGTACGAGACCGACGGGGGGGGGCGTCCACCGAGCTCCTCCGCCCGCTGGAGGCCGCTCTCAATCGCCTGAAGGATGCTCTGGCCACAGACACCTACGAGTTTCGGGACGAGGATTTGCCTTTCATGCAGGCCGTGTCCGGAAAGCGGCTGGACGCGTTGCCGTTTCAGGATCTGCTCGACGTGATTAACTGGACCCATCGAACCGGCCTGGAAAGTGACGAATGATTGACGCAGATCATCTCAGAATGGTGTCAAGTGCAATAGGCTGCAACCCATGACGGACAAGCGCTCACCCTCGGTCAGGTTCGACGCTGAACTGATTCAGCGCTACGACAAGTCCGGTCCCCGATACACCTCGTACCCCACTGCGGTGCAGTTCCACGAGGCATTCGGCGCCGATCGTTACGCCGCCTGGACAGAGCATACAAACGGCGAGCCGATACCCCGTCCCCTGTCGCTGTACTTCCACATCCCGTTCTGCGACACGGTTTGCTTTTACTGTGCCTGCAACAAGATTGCCACCAAGGACCGGGGCAAGGCCGTGCCCTATCTGGACCACCTGTACCGTGAGATTCAGATGCAGGGCGCCCTGTTCGACAAAGACCGCAGCGTTGACCAACTGCATTGGGGTGGTGGTACGCCGACCTTCATAAGCCATCAGCAGATGCGTGAGCTGATGCAGACCACCGGTGAGCATTTTAGACTGCGGGACGACGATGAGGGCGAGTACTCCATTGAAATCGACCCGCGCGAGGCTGACAGCGACACGGTCGCCATGCTCCGAGAGATTGGGTTCAATCGGATGAGTCTGGGGGTCCAGGATTTCGACCCGCAGGTGCAGAAGGGCGTGAATCGCCTGCAGTCCTACGATGAGACCATGACGGTACTTCAGGCCGCGCGGGCCGAAGGCTTCAAGTCCGTCAGCGTCGACCTTATTTACGGATTGCCGTTTCAGAGTGCCGCGAGCTTCGACCGCACCCTCGACCTGATAATCGGCGCCGGTCCGGACCGCCTGTCGCTGTTCAACTACGCACACCTGCCGGAGATCTTCAAGCCCCAGCGCCGCATCGACGCGGACAGCCTTCCCTCCGCGGCGGAGAAGCTGCGCATCCTGCAGCTGTCCATTCAACGCCTGACTGATGCCGGCTACGTGTTCATCGGCATGGACCACTTCGCCAAGCCGGATGACGAGCTCGCGGTCGCCCAGCAGAGACATACCCTTTACCGTAACTTCCAGGGCTACTCGACCCACGCCAACTGCGACCTAATCGGCATGGGCATCACCTCCATCGGCATGGTCGGCGATACCTACAGCCAGAATGTAAAAACGCTGGACGCCTATTACGGGAGCCTGGAGCG
>JASJBY010000232.1 GCA_030066245.1 Gammaproteobacteria bacterium | reverse complement strand
GAGACGGCGATAGCTGATGTGCTGGAGATGCGCAGCACGCTCGGCTACACCGGCGTCGTGGATATCGGCGTAACCTTCAAGTCCGTCTCAGTGGATCGTGACGGGTTCGTGTCCGTTCTGATCGGCGGTAATGACAGTCAGGAAACCACCACTCAGATTCAGCTGGCAACGAGAGTGCATCTCGATGACGACGCGAAGTAGGCAGGGTTGGACGCCGGCGCGGCCCGCACACGCCGGAAATTCCTTGGAAGCTTGCAGTGGCGCCTCCCGGGGTGCATCATTCTTGGCGTCCGGTTGCATAGATTCGCACAGGGAATGACTATGCAACGTGGCTTCGGCCCCGAGCCAGAACGGGGGTCGAGACAGGGAGCTTGACGATGCGCATGGGAATGTGGCTACAGGGTTTTCTTGTCCTGCTGCTCGTGTTTGTCTCGGCGGACCTGATGGCGGGCGAAGCTCAGTCCGACTGCGACCCGAAGCAGGTCCCTCTGGATGAGCTCTGGGAGGAACTGGATTGCCGCGGCTCCGCAATTGAGTTCCTGATCGACGAGGTCCGCAAGGTAAGGACGTTGTCCCCCGGCCACGCAAGAACCTTTGTTCAGCCGGCCGGCGCACATGCGACGATTGTGTTTCCCAGGAAAGTGAAGGTCGACGAAGTCTTTGCGGCCGTCGTTTGGAGACCTACGGAGACAGACACTTTCGGCGCCGGGGATGCACCGCGGCCTAATTCGGTTCATAGGAAGAGCCTGCCTAGCGGCTACTGTGTCGGCGCCGATGACACGGCGTCCAATCCGATCACAGACGTGACCCTGCCCGGTGGCTCGCAGGCTGAGGCTCAGAGATTACCGGTGATCTCGGTAGTCAGCCAGCGCGACCCACAGAGCGGCGCAGAGAGTACCCTTGTCCGCCTGGAGATCCCCCGAGTGGTCGAGAGCTGGCGATGGTGCGATGCTTATATGGCCGTCGGTCTGTTCAAGCGGGAAAACGGCAAGAGCGGCGGTCCGCTGGTGATCACGGCCGGAACCTTCAAGGTCGAGTGGTTCAGCACCCAACGACTTGCCTGGACAATAACAATCCTGTTCTCGTTGCTGATCTATGGCGGCACGGTACTCGCCCTTTACGGGCTGCGCCGCCGGCAGGCCGAAAAATGGGACGAGCAGCAGGCCAGGGCGCCCAAGCAAAACCGCCAGCCCGAGGCCGAGCCTTGGCGTCCTTCACTGCTGCGCAGCTTCGACCCCATCGTCATCACGGGCAGCCGCGACGGTGCGGCAAGTACATCGGTTCTGCAAGTGTTCGGGTTCTCCGTGCTTGTGAGCAGCATTCTGGTTTTCGTCATGGCACGCCTCGGGACGCTTTCCGACCTTTCCACGGATGTCCTGCTGCTGTTGGGCATCAGCGCGGTCGGCACCGCTGGAGCCAAGCTCACCGGACAACGCCGGCAGCGGTTGGCGATGGAGAACTGGGCGTGGTTGCGGCGCAGACATTGGCCCATGCGCAGTGAGAGAGGGCCGTCGTGGGGGCAGCTGCTCACATCGGAAGGCCAGTTCGATGTTACCAAGTTTCAGATGCTCATTTTCAGTTTGGTCGTCGGCTTCGCAATTGTCGCTCACGGGAGCGTTGGGCTGGCCACTTTCGAGATCCCGGATTCCCTTCTTGGGGTCCTGGGTCTGAGTCAGGCGATCTATATCACTGGTAAGGCCGTTCCGGTTGTGGTGTCGGATTACGACAAGAAGCTGAAGGAAACCCGGCGTTCGGAGAACACTTTTGTCACGGCGGTTATGACAAAGGCCGGAGAGAAAGCGGTGTCGCCGCCAACGGAATTGAATGCGGCTCGCGAATTGGCACAGACTGCTTATGATGCTTTCGCAGAAAACATCGAGCAAAGCGCGGTGATGCACGAAGCTGTCTTTGGACAGGAAGTGCCGGAGACATTGCGCCAGCCGCGCCTGCCGCACGGTTGATCTGAGAATTCCTTCGACGGCGACTTCAGTTGTATGCTGCCGCTCTCAGCGTTCGCGCAGAAACGGATGGAAATCAGGCTTGTTCGGGTCAGCCGCGTTTGACGGGCCCGGGCAAGGCCATGCCCGAAGCCCTGCTCAAGTAGGGTTTTTCCGGCCGAAGGTGCGGCGTAGCATTTCGAATCTCCATGGAATCTGAGTGGAGTCATGGACAATCAGACAGCAATGATGCAGGGAATGCCTGGAGGCAGCCAGAGCGAATTGGTCATACGGACGCTCTATCAGATCGCCAGCGAATATGAGAAGGGGCTTGAGCGGCAGATCCAGCGCATTCTGACCCTCGGCCTCGAGAGGTTCGATCTTGACATCGGGATCCTATCCACCGTCCACAACGAGACGTATACGATTTTCAAGCAGGTTTCACCAACGGATATAAGCCTCAACGACGGAGATTCCTTCCCCCTCGGCGACACCTACTGCTCCGTGACCCTCGGGGCGAACGGCCCAGTCGGGTTCGAGCACGTCGCCGAGACCGATCTCTCTACGCACCCTGCGTATACGAACTTCGGATTGGAAGCCTACATAGGGGTGCCGGTCTACGTAAGAGGGAAAGTCTACGGAACCCTGAACTTTTCAAGCCCGAAGCCAAGACCGCGAGCCTTCTCCGAGGTCGACGTGGAAGCCCTGCAACTAATGGCTTCGTGGGTCGGCAGCGAGCTTTCGCGCCGCCAGACGGAGGAGGACCTGATCAAGGCCAAGGAGCTTCTGGAAAAGCAGTCCTTGGAAGACCCGCTGACCCATTTGTACAACCGTCGTGGCGTGGAGGACAAGCTGGGCAGGCTGGCCATGCGGAGCAGCTGCGACGGCTCGGCCCTGATGGGCATAGTCATCGACGTGGACGATTTCAAGAGCATCAACGATTTGTACGGACATTCAACCGGTGACGAGGTGCTGACGGCAATTGCCCAGGTTATCTCGAATTCGGTCAGACCCAACGACATCTGCGGTCGCGTGGGTGGCGATGAGTTCATCGTGTTGCTGCCTTCATGCGCCTTGGCTGAGGCCGAGATAGTGGGAGAGCAGCTACGCTGCGCCGTGCACGGCTTGCAAGTCGCCAGTGAAACTGCAGAGATCAGGCCGTCCGTAAGTGTTGCGGTGGGACCTCTCTCGGGCGACGCTGAAAGGGTGACCGACGCCCTGGCGCTGTCCGCTTCCGCGTTACGAAGCGCGAAAACCACCGGCAAGAATGTCGTCTCGGGATGGGCGCTGCCTGATTCGGTTGGATGAAGGCATGCCGGCCTCAGAGCTCTGGTCGAAAAAGACAATGACGGAGTAGAAGGCGACGGGCTCCACCTCTGCGATGTCAGGAGCGAGACTCGCGCCCTGACCGGTCGAGACCTGGCGGCCATTCTGGAATCGGCGCGCAGGGAGAACACGAAACGCGAAATCACCGGCCTGCTGCTCTACAAGCAGGGCTCATTCATGCAGGTGCTGGAGGGGAGCAGAGACACCGTCGCCGAGGTCTATGAGCGTATCCGTCGGGACCCGCGCCATCATCAGCTTGACCTGCTGTTCGAGGGCCCCATCGACGACCGCGAGTTCGACGACTGGTCCATGGCTTTCGTGGACCTGGACAGGGTGGATGCGGCGAAACTGCCCGGCTTCTCCGATTTTATGATCAGCGACGAGGAGCCCCGGCGGTTTCTTGCGAAGCTCTCTCACGCCAAGCGCTTCCTGCTGTTGTTTCGCGCCACGCGCTGACGGTTAGCCAATGACATGAACGCCGCCGGCCTGTGTCCGTTCACAGGCCCCGGGAGCCGGGCCGCGCCATCGCTGCGGGACGGCGCGGTGTGTACTCAGGTCTCCGAGCTCGGCTGCAGGCTGGCGTCGGTCTGGCGGGGCAGGGCCTGGGCCCGAAACCGCTCCACGCCGTCGCGTATCTCCCCCACCGTGCGCGTCAGCTCCTGGGTCTGTTTGCGGCGTTCGCGCAGGTCGCCCTCGAAGAGGGTCAGGGCGTTATCGCCCACCGACGTGAGCGCAGTGAGGTGATCGCCGATGTCCGTGCGCAGGCGCCGCTCCAGGTCGGCCAGGTTCCTGTCCAGAGCCAGCACGCAACGGGCCTCGAGCCGGTCGCGGCCGCGCGCGAACAGCACGTAGCCGATGCCAACGTAACCTGCGGCGCCCATGAGGATGCCGCCCACCAGGTCGCCAAAGTAGACACCGAGTACCAGCAGTCCCACGGCGGTTCCGGTCTGTGCCAGACGGTAGGCCAGCAGCAGCCGGTTCAAGCGCCCCAGGGCTGCCTGAGGAGGGGCCGTCTCCTCGAGCCGGAACTCGTCCAGAGACGCGAGGCGCTCGCGGACCTGCTCAAGGGTCTGCTCCCGCCGGCGCGACAGCGCGTCGGTGGCGGACTTGGCGCCGTTGGGCGGGCTTTCGAGGACTTCCAGCATCTGTCCGCCGAGCTCTTGGGAACGCCGGTGCAGCTCCGAGAAGTAGCGTAGCTGGTCCTGGTAAAGGGCATGACTCAGCTCGGCCTGCACCTTGGCGAAGAAGTCGGTCAGCCACTGGCGAATCTCGTGTCCGCCGGCGAGAGCGTTCTTCAACGTGTCCAGGGTGTCCAGGAAGGAGTGCCGGCCCTGAAAACGTTTGTGCAGGCGTCGCTGGGCCTCGTCGGTGTGATGCCGGCAGGTGTTCATGATCGCGGCCACCTGCTTCTCCACCTCGGCATCGGTCTGCAGGTTGAGGGTGAGACCGTGGAGCTTGCCCAGCAGGATCTCGTCGTGCTGGTTGAGCCGCTCGTGGGTCTCCAGCAGCTTTCCGGCCCGGTCGCTGAAATGCAGCAGGTTATGGGTCGTGGATTGAAGCTTGTTGAACTGCCGGCCCTCCACCACCTCGGTGCGCAGGTGGTCGCGAAGCGTTGCGACTCCCGCTCCGGTCTTCACGGACACGGGGAACACCACGGGGTCGGCGATGCCCTCGGCGATGAGCTGGTCGCGGATGTGCTCCACGGTGCGCCTGCGCTGGTCGGCGGGCAGCAGGTCGGCCTGCTGCAGCACGAACAGTGTGTTGCGCTGCCAGTCGTGCCTGATATACCGCAGAAAGTCCCAGGCGCTGCCGGTGTAGGGATTCTTGGCGAAGAAGACGAAAAGCACCAGGTCGCTCTGCGGGATGTAGTCCTCGGTGATGCGCTGATGCTCGCGGATGATGGAGTTGGTGCCCGGGGTATCGACGATGGCGATGTGCCGCAGGATAGCATGCGGAAGCAGCATGCGCTCCTCGAACTGGGAGACCTCGATACGGCTTTCCTCTTCTCCGTAGCCGATCTCCTGCACCCGGGTTGTACACGGCGCGCTGTCGACGCCGCAGACCGGCGCTTCCAGCAAGGCGTTGATAAGGCTGCTCTTGCCGGACTTGACCTCTCCGACGATCACGAACAGGAACGGCTTCAGGGCACTGGCCGAGACCTGGTCGATCTCGCGGCTGAGGCCGTCGTCACCGATTAGGGTGGCGAGCTGCTGGCTGCTGCGCATGAGCGCCACGAGCTGCTCCTGCTGCTCGCCGACGGCCTGAGGGACCAGCTTGCGGTCAAACAGCGATTTGGTGATGCGCAGCATGTCGATTCAGGTCGGCTGGTGAGTGAGCGGTTCGTCGCGCCGGGCCGGCGCGAAGATAGCATGGCGCGCACCGGCTTCGGCAGCTTTTGGGCGGAGGGCGTCGGCTGCCGGAGAGCTGGCCATCATCGCGGCCCCTCGGATCGGCTGGCGCCGGTTTCCGACTGAAAGCGCCTCAGCGCGTTCTTCAGGTCGTGCACTGAGGCGGAGAGGTCCTCGGTGCGCTGACGCCGCAGATTGACGCTGGCTTCGAGCTGCGCCAGCGCTCCGCGGGTCACCGACTGGAGCTCCGGCGGTTGCGCCAACAGTGTTTCTCGGAGCTGTCGGTCAGTATGCGCCAGACTCCGGGCGAGAGTGTTCCTGGCGTATCGTTCGACCCTGGTTCGGCTGTGGGCCGCCAGCGCGTAGCCGGCGCCGAGGTAGCCGGCGGGTGCCAGCAGCACGCCGGCGAGCAGACCGTCGGCGTAGTAGCCGAAAGCAAGCAGAACCACGCCGGCGCCGAGCTGGGCGGCTCCGTAGAAAGACGGCCAGCGCCCCATGGCCGCCAGCACCGGTATTCGAGGCGTGTCGTCGTCCGTCGGCTCCGGTTCCTCCAGGGATGCCAGCGCCTGGTGTGCCGACGCCAGGCTCGCGCGGCGGCCCTGCGCCAGTTCGTCCTGCAACGGCGCGGCGAGGCAGGGGGGATCGGCGCTGATGGTCTCGAGCTGCGTGTCCAGGCGTTTGCGCAAACGGCGATATAGCTCCAGGCGCCGCAGCTGGGCCCGAAACAGGCAACGGCTGAGCTCCACCTGCAGACGGTTAAGGCGGTCAAGAGTACGCAGGGGCACCTCCCAGCCGGTCGACGCGGCATTACGCAGTGCCCGCATGGCCCCCAGTCGGAAGCTGCGCTGTGTCACCGCCGGCGAGCCTGCCGGTGCTCCGTCAGCCGGCGGCTCGCCGGCACCATCGCCCTGGTTGGCCAACCATCCCCGCACGTCGTCTCCCAGCTGTTTCACCCGTGCGGCCAGCACGGCATACTCCTGGTCTGCATCCGGCCCGAGGCCCACTGCCAGCCGTCTCAGCTCTCCCAGCGACGCTTCGTCATGGGCCAGCAGGCATTCGTGGTCCCGAAGCGCCGCCTCGAAGCGGCGCAGAAAGTGCGAGAGGTTGCCAATGAGCGATACGCTCTTGTCGAATTGCCGGCCCTGGATGACTTCAATGCGCACGTACTCGCGAAGCGTGTCGAGTCCTTCGCCGGTCTGCACGGAGACCGGAAATACGACGGGCTCCGCGACGCCGGAATCGACCAGCTGCTGCTTGACGAGCGCCAGCGTCCGCGTCAGCTCCGGCGCTTCCACGAGATCCGTCTGCTGCAGCACGAACAGGGTGTTGCGTTCCCACTGGCCTCTGATGTAACGCAAAAAATCCCAGGCGCTTCCGGTGTAGGGGTTCTTGGCGAAGAACACGAACAGCACCAGATCTGCCTGAGGGATGTATTCCTCGGTGATGACCTGATGCTCGTCGATGATGGAATTCGTCCCGGGGGTGTCGACGACGGCAATGTGCCGGAGGATCTCGTGGGGCAGGTGCATGCGCTCTTCGAACTCGGAGACTTGCACACGCTGTGCCTTCCGGCCATGCCGGATCTCCTGCAGTCGGGTAGTGCACGGGGCGCTGTCAACGGCGCACACGG
>JASJBY010000231.1 GCA_030066245.1 Gammaproteobacteria bacterium | reverse complement strand
CTCGTAGCCTTCTGCGATGTTGGAGGCCACCGACACGGAGGCCCGGCGCATCTGATCCCGCAGCCCGAAGTCCCGAGAAAGCGCCTCACCGGCGGTGAGCTGGTACACTCGAACCGCGAGCCCCTTCGCTTCCTGCCAGACCTTCAGCTCCCTGAAAGTCTCGTATCCCATTTCCCGTTCTCTTTCGCCGGCAGACGCTGGGGTCCCCACTACCTCGACAGATACTCGCGTCAGGCACACACTGGTTCCGAGTCACCGAGTCACCGAGTCACCGAGTCACCGAGTCACCGAGTCCCCATCTACCTTCCCTGCAACTCCGCCGCCAGCAGCGTGTTCTCCAGCAGGGTGGCCACGGTCATGGGACCCACGCCGCCCGGCACGGGGGTGATCCAGCTGGCCCGCTCCATGGCGGCGGTGTAGCCCACGTCGCCGATCAGCGAGCCGTCCGGCTGGCGGTTGATGCCCACGTCGATGACCACCGCGCCGGGTTTGACCCAGTCGCCGGGAACGATGCCCGGTTTGCCCACGGCAACGACCAGAATATCCGCCCTGCCCACGTGGACGGCCAGGTCGCGGGTGAACCGGTGGCAGGTGGTAACCGTGCAGCCTGCCAGCAGCAGCTCCAGGGACATGGGCCGACCGACGATGTTGGAGGCGCCGACCACGACGGCGTGCTGACCCTTGTAGGGCTGCTCGGTGTAATCCAGCAGGGTCATGATGCCGTGGGGTGTGCAGGGGCTGAGCCGCGGCAGGCGCAGGGCGAGCCGTCCCACGTTGTAGGGATGGAAGCCGTCCACGTCCTTGTCCGGGTGAATGCGTTCGATGATGGTCTCGCTGTCGATATGCCGGGGCAGCGGCAGCTGCACCAGGATGCCGTCCACATCCGCGTTCTCGTTCAGCTCGTCGATGAACTCCAGCAGCTCCGCCTGGGAGACGCCGGTGTCCAGATCGTAGGCGAAGGAGCGGATCCCAACCTCCTCGCAGCCCCGGCGTTTGTTGCGCACATAGACCTCCGAAGCGGGATCGGTGCCCACCAGCACCACGGCCAGCCCCGGCACGTGCAGGCCGGCCTCCCGGCGTTCATCTATGCGCGCCTTGGTCGCCTGGCGAATCTCCGCCGCAATGGCCTTGCCGTTGATGATTCTCGCCGTCATGCTGAACCGGAATGATGTGTCGTGGAATCGTGCCCGCGGGAGCCTGTGGAAAGCCACATTCAGCGCCCCCGAACGCATCGCATCATCGCACGATGGCCCACTGGGAGGCCAGCAAAGCGGGCTCCAGCGCCTCCGACGGAATTGACGAGAACCGTCATCCGGGCGTATTATCCCGCGTCTTCCGCGCAGTCGTCTGGCAGGGCGCAGGAGTACGCGGGGTATGGCGCAGTCTGGTAGCGCACCTGCTTTGGGAGCAGGGAGTCGGGGGTTCAAATCCCTCTACCCCGACCAACGTAGGAGAGTCCGGGAGGCTTGCCTGAAACCCGAGCTAGCCGAAGCGCCCGTAGCTCAGCTGGATAGAGCATCGGCCTTCTAAGCCGAGGGTCGCAGGTTCGAATCCTGCCGGGCGCGCCACTTGAAGGCGTGGCAGGCTGAAGATTGTTCATGGTGAGCGTAGCTCAGTTGGTAGAGCCCCGGATTGTGGCTCCGGAGGTCGCCGGTTCAATCCCGGTCGCTCACCCCAATCCCCTTGAATGATCGTTCGGGGCCCCGGCAGCCGCGGCGTCCACGTCTTTCCGATCGTCGATTATCTGCCAGTAAGCGCCCCGCGCCGTCCCTGCACCGTGGGTGGCGCACTCCGGGCCATCCCTGGCCCTACCTCGCAAGACCATGGCCGGGACCTGCCGCAAAGGGTAGATCGCCGGGCCCGGACTCAACGAAAACCCATCAGAATCACGACGGACTCGCGTTCGGCCGCGGGCTCGAGGTACAGGCCCACCCGGCTATCGGCTAACTCGTACCGCCATTGATCGTTCGCCGTAGGCGCTGTCGGGGACATGTTGGTTGTGGGCAGTAGCGCCACGCTGGGGTCGTCGCCATAGAGCAGATAGACCTCCCGGGGCTCACGGGGCACCGGGACGCTCAGCGTGGTGGCGGTGCCCGCGGGTGCGAAGCGATAGTGAATCTCCATGGCTTCGATGTCCGCCAGATCGCCCGCGGCGGCGTCGAGCAGCGTCACCGGCGAGTCGTTCGCCCACAAATCCACGACATAGTCGCCCCCGGCTATGAGGTTGGCGCCCAAGCGCGTGTGCAGACCATCGGGCGAGTGATCGGCTTGCACCAGATCTCCGTCGGTGGCGTCCAGGATTTCCATGCCTTCCACCAACCCGAACCAGCCGCTCCCCTGTTTCTCCTGGGTCCAGTCCTTGGACGGCGTGAGCACGCCCCCGGTGTACGCGCTGCATTCAAGGGGCAGGGAGGTATCGCACCAGCGGACTATCACCTGGCCATAGCGCAGGTCGGAAGGGGAGATAACGTAGGCGTTCCAGTCCGGCGGGGCAAGCACGTACCCCGGCAGTGCAGCGATTTGTCCCGGGAGGATGAAGTCGTGCGCCGCGACGATGGTTGCCGGCTGGCCGGTGGGGGTCAGGCTGCCATCCAGGTCGTTGAGCATCACCGAGGCATAGCCGGCGGCGTAGTCCACGGCATTGCCGTTCTCTCGCATTCCCGGATCTTCGAAGAACAGGGGCTGGCTGGCGACGTCGAGACTCACGTTGCGCACGGCGTTGTCCACGTTGTTGGTGTAGAAGGGGAACGAGCGATGGCGCCCGAAGGCGGCCACGGCCCTGTCCGGAAAGACGCCGTAGTTGGGCACGAAGAGTTCCAGATAGGTGTCGGTGACATGGACCCGGCCCTCGTAGACTTCCACCCCGTAGATGTCGTAGTTCGCCCTGTCGTTGGGCAGCGAGCGCATGGCCGTGGTCTCGTCTCCGGGCGAGAAGTGATCTCCCAGGTTCGCGGACTCGCCGATGATGTGCGAATCGATGAGCAGAAAGGACGGTGCGTACCAGTTGTGATAGGCGTGGGAGGCGGGCCACACCGCTGAGCCGTTGTCCGCGGCCATCAGGCGCACCATCTCGGTGGCGCCCTTGTTCTTGATCATGGTGGCGCGCTGATGGTTCTTGTACGCCGTCAGGTCGAGGATGCGCAGGAAGGTGTCGCGGTGCTCGTTGGCGTACAGCCCGTTCTGGTCCGTATGGACCGTATTGCCCACGAAGGCACCCTCGCATGACACGGGGGTGTTGGGTTGGGCGTAGCCCCACGTCTCGTACTGAAACTCATCGTACCAGGCGTTCGCCTAGGAGAACTCGGCATCGTCCAGGTCGATGGTCGGATCTACCGCATAGTCGATGGCCGTGTCGCCACACATATACCACTCGTCCAGCGACGTGCCGGTTTCAGCGGACCGGGTGGTGGACTTCTGCGAAAAGTAGAATCCGGCGAACTCGGAGCCCGCCGCCACGTTGTCCACGAAGCTGTTGCGCGGATCCTCGAAATAGAATATGGCGGCTCCTTTCGAGCCGGGACCGTCCGGATCGGTGGTGTCCAGAGGGTTGCAGTCGCGCACGTTGAGCCCGAGGTTGGCGCTCAGCATGTTGTGTTTGGTGTTGTACTGGTCGCTGCGCTCCAGGTAATAGGCGTGGCCCGAGATCTCGTACACCACGTTGTCCGCCACCTGGACCCCTTGCGCACCGTGCAGCACGATGGCTCGATTCGAGGACTTGTGAACGCTGACGCCCCGAACGTAGGAATCCGGTGATTGGCCCGTGTGGTGGAAATGGATCGGGTAGTGTCCCATGGAGTCATACTTTCCGGCGTTGAACACTTCGATGTTCTCGATCTCCACCAGCGGCGCGCTGCCCATGTGGCTGGTGATCTTGATCTCCGCGCCCTCCCGGAAGAGGTCGTCGTTTCCGCATTCCAGATACAGATGCCCGGAGGCATACCAGTCGGGGCTGTACAGCCGGACGTAGTGGGTCAGCAGCGCAACCTCGCCGTTGACCTGAACGTCGGGGAACCCGGCCACCGAGGAGCCCACCAGTCCCGACCAGTGCTCGTGGTTGAGCGCGTGAACCAGCGTCACGGTATCGACCCCGGCGGTTACCGTAATGCTGTCTATCCAGCTTCGCTCGGTCTGATCCATGTCGAAGTCCGTGGAGGCCACCACCACCTCGTCCCCGGCGACCCAATCATCGGCGGCCTCCACATCCATGCTCGTGGTTCCGTCGGTGTTGGCGCTCAGGGTGGTCCAGGTGGTGGACCGCTCGGCGCCGTGGAGCTGCAGCGTCGCACCGGCCATCACCAGCAGCGAGCGATTGGGTTCCGCCAAACCCGACATGTGATCCGCGGGATGAAAGTCCGAAAGGGTCGGGCTCGCCACGTGCCTGACCTGCAGCCCGCCGTTGCCGTCGTTCTCTATGACGTACTCCCCGGCGTTCGTCCCCGAGGCGTCGCACGCATCCCCGTCGGTGAGCTCGATGTTCGCCGCATGTGTGAAGCGGTTCGTCTGCGTTCCCACGCGGAAGGTGCCGCCGTCGACGACAACGATCTTGTGGGCGTTCAGGGTCCGATCGTCGGTGTCATTGAACCGGAACTTCCCCTCCACGCGCAGGCTGTCCAGATGAATCGGCGTGGTTTCATTGAAGCCCACACAGGCCCCGGCTGCGACCCGTACGCAGGCATCGGCGGTGCCGGTGAGAACCGGAGCCGGTGAACCGACCAGAAGATTCGAGAAGGCCGCCGTCCATGTCCCCTGTGCCAAACAGGTCGCCTGGGGGTTCAGCGGTAATGTCATCAAAGCCAGGGCTGCGCTCAGGAGAGAGAAAAGCGTTGCAGGACGGCCCATGATCATACCTCCAGGTCAGAAAACCAGTACTCGAAAGGCGCTTTCCTGCCCATCGAAGTTCGCGAGGGGTTCGCCAAGACTCCGATGCTCTTAGCGCCTGACGTCCGAACATCGGCCTGTCGTCACTAACCCCGGTCTTTGCCAAGATTCTTCATGTCGCTGTTCCCCGGTCTGCGTCCTGTCCGATAGCAGCCTAGTGAAATATGCACATGGGGCAGCCGAAGGCCCTCTGCCTGTAGCGTCGCAAAGGCGGCAGACCACCGTGTTTTGCTGTCAGCCGGTGCGGCTACTTGCACCCAAGCTTGCGTACTGCCGAGGACATCGTTGCTTGTTGGTGCCTCCCGGTTCCTCTGGCCAATCCCCGGATGTCGGGAAACCGTGGTCTGCCCCCCCTGTTTCTGGAATACTGTCCTTAGGGACATGAAGGACATGCAGGGCGGCTCATGAAGATCCTGGTGACCGTCAAAAGAACTCCCCAGCGCGATTCCCGGATCAACGTTGCTTCCGGCGGCACGCTAGCCATGGAGAGCATCGAGTTCGAGATCAACCCCTTTGACGAGCTGGCGGTGGAGGAGGCGATTCGCCTCAAGGAGTCCAGGGGCGCAGAAGTTGTGGTGGTGACTGTCGGCGGGGAGGTTTGTCGCCGGCAACTGCTTTCCGCCATGGCGATGGGGCCCGACCGCGCCATCCGCGTGGATGCGGGCGAAGCGCTCGACAGCCTGCAAATCGCGAAGTGTCTCGCCGAGGTCGCTCGGCGGGAAGCGCCGGACCTTGTTCTTTCCGGGAAGCTCGCCATTGATGACGAGGGCGCCCAGATCCCTGCTATGCTGGCGGCGCTTTTGGGCTGGCCCCAGGCCAACCAGGCCTCGAAGATCGAGCTTTCCCCCGACGGTAAGGTGGCCGAGGTTGTCTGCGAAGTGGATGCGGGCCTGGAGACGGTGGAGGTGACTCTTCCCGCGCTGGTGACCGCCGACTTGCGTCTCAACGAGCCTCGTTATGCCTCCTTGCCCGGCATCATGAAGGCAAAGAAGAAACCTATGGAGGTGATACCGTTCGACGAAATACCGGACAGCGGAGCGACCAGGTCAGCCGTGATCGGTTACCGCGCCCTGCCGCCCAAACCGCCGGGTAGGAGCCTAGGGGGCGTCGACGAGTTGGTCGAGATCTTATCGGAGAAGAAGCTCATCTGATGTGAACGTCTGTCACCGACGACACTGCCTCAGCGGGGAAGATGGAGCCAGGGTGACGTCCTCTGCACGGGAAACAGTTGAGGAGTTAGCATGTCGGACGTATTGACCGTTATGGGCCCGCTACTGAGGCCGGTGAGTAATAGCGACCTGGCGGCCGTGGGCTTTGGCGAGTCGTTGGCCGCCAGAAGCGGCGGAGCTTTGGACATCCTCATTCTCGGCCCAACCACGGAGGACAACGAACGCGCACTGGTACATCTCGGCGTTCGCAACGTTTACCTGCTGCGTCATGCCGATCTGGAATCCTACACCGCCGAGGCGTATGCCAGCGCGGTAGTGGCGTTCGTGAAGGATCACCGCTATCAGGTGATCGGGGCCGTGTCTTCATCGTCGGCGCGGGAGTTCTTCCCGCGGACTGCAGCCATGCTGGACGTGCCCATGGCCAGTGACGTATTCGCCGTGGAGTCTCTCGAGCCGGAGCGAGCGGTGTTCACCCATGCCGTGTTCGTGGGCAACCTGCTTGCGGCCGTCGAGTTGAGGGGGCCAATGTCCCTGGCGACTTGCCGGGCTTCTGAGTTTCAGGCCCCGAAACGCGTGGAGCAGGTCAGCCCGGTGCGCCGGGTCACCGTTAGCGAAGCGCTCGGCCACGAACGCAAGCGTTTCGTTGCGGCGTCCCGGACCCAGTCCGCGAGACCGGAGCTTACCGAGGCAGAAATCGTGGTCAGCGCCGGTCGCGGAATCAAGGGTCCTGATGAGGGTCTGCCCCTGGTGGAAAAGCTCGCCGACATTTTCGGTGCCGCGGTCGGTGCGACCCGGGCGGTGGTGGATGCCGGCTGGATGCCGAATGAATATCAGGTGGGACAAACCGGCAAGGTTGTTGCGCCGCAGCTTTATCTCGCCATCGGACTATCGGGGGCCATCCAGCACGTCTCGGGCATGCGGAGCTCGAGAACCATCGTGGCCATCAACAAGGATCCCGAAGCCCCCATCTTCGACGTGGCCGATTACGGCCTGGTGATGGATCTCTTCGAGGCCGTGCCCGAGCTGATCCAGGCCATCGGAGGCGCCAGACACTGACCGGAGTCAACAGCCTGGAAGTCACCCGCGAACTCTACTGGAACATACCGGAATGGGCCGTGGCACTGATGTACGGTCTGTTCGTGCTCGCCATGGTGATTTTCACCTATGGCGTCGTATCCCGGGTGCGGTCCTGGCGCCGCGGCG
>JASJBY010000230.1 GCA_030066245.1 Gammaproteobacteria bacterium | reverse complement strand
TTACCGTACTCCGATTCAACTCCCACCTCTCCGCCCATCATCTCCACGAGCCGCTTGCTGATGGAGAGACCGAGGCCAGTACCACCGAACTGGCGGGTCGTGGAGGTATCGGCCTGGGAGAACGCCTGGAACAACCGCGCCTGCTGCTCCGGTGTCATGCCAATGCCGGTATCCTGCACTGCAATACGTAGCATCACCCCGTCCCCGTTGTGCTCTATTCGCCTGACCGAAATGGTAATCTCACCGTGTTCAGTGAACTTGATGGCGTTGTTGGCGAGGTTGATCAGGATTTGGCTGAGCCGCAGCGGATCACCCATGAGGCCCCGGGGTACGTCGGGTTCAACGTCCATGATCAGCTCCAGTCCTTTCTCGGCTGACTTCACGCTGATCACGTTGGCGAGATTGTCGAGTACTTCAGCCAGGTCGAAGTCGGCGGAATCCATATCGAGCTTGCCGGCCTCGATCTTGGAGAAGTCGAGGATATCGTTGATGATCCGGAGCAGGTTGTTGGCGGAGCTGTGCACTTTGGTGAGGTAGTCACGCTGCTGACGATCCAGCTCAGTGCCGAGCGCCAGGTGAGACAGACCGATGATGGCGTTCATGGGCGTGCGGATCTCGTGGCTCATGTTGGCCAGGAAATCGCTCTTCGCCACGGTGGCAGCTTCCGCTTTCTCCAGCGCCTCGCCCAACTGCCTCTCCACCTCTCGCCGTCGTCCCATCTCCCTTCGCAAGCGCCAGTTCCAGTACCCGAACAGCAGAAGGACACCGCCCACTCCCGATATGAGCTGCAGATGTGTCCGGAGCTTGCTGCGATACGGCTCAGAGGAGAACCCCAGCTCCAACTCGCCGATTGACGTGTCCCCGTAGAAGATCGCGATCATGCGACGCTGAGCATCTCCCTTGGTTTCCTCCTCGGCGGCGAATATCGTCTCGCCACTGTCGTCCTTCACAGCGACACTGACAACCATGTCGTCTCTCAGTGTCGACTGTCCCAACTCCCGCACACTGGCCTCGTCAATGTTCCAGACGGGGATGGACAGTGCATCTCCCAGATACTCCAGAGCGCGAGTGGTTTCCTCGTTGAACTCCCGCACGTAGACCGAGGACAGGTACCAGTAGTAGCCGCCGATCAGGAAGGCAACCATCAGCACGGCCAGGGCCATTATGCCGGGCGTTTGCCAACGGCCTTGCAATGACGAACTCATGAGAAACGGAATAGTGCCCTGTGCATAGCGCATGGCCAGTAAGACAGCCCTGCGACCCGCACCGTCGCCCCGAGTTCGCGCTCGGGGTCGCTGCATGTCGGCCACGCTCTTCTGGATGCGGCCATCTGCGAAAGAGCCCGTGTGCTGTCTATGAGGACCTCTCCGCTGGAGTTTCGCGTGCCAATGATGGCGGCGATGCTCAGCTAGAGATGGCAGGCGAGCGGGCGGCGCATGGTCGCGAAGTGTGCCGTTCTGGGCGTGTAATCTCAAGCCCCGTCTCGGCACGTCCAGGGTGTTTCAGGCAGAGCGGAACGCACCGTTTGCAGGGGGCAGCCCGGATTTCTCACCGGGATTCGGAATCTTGGGTCGCTCTGGCAAAGCAGATTGGCCGATCGTCCGAAGAGGCATAGCTGTAGCTATGGCTCAAGGGGGATCGGTCAAGATGCAAAGCCAGAGTGGGCCAAGAACCGAATAGGACGGCTTGTGTTTAAGGAAGACCGGCTTGGTGAAGCCAATGTGTTGAGTTTGCCAGCATAATCTGCGATCCAAGGTCCGCCTGGTGAGAAATCCGGGCTAGATCCTGAACCGGGACAGCGCGCAGCATCCTTCGCGATAAAAGTTTGTCCCGAGACCTTCAGCCGCCTAGGATGCGCTGCCTGAGCCAACGAGTCGAGCTACCCTGAAACGCCATGCGATGGACGCGACAGATGACGGACGCCATTCGGCTGGCGGCCTTCCCGCTGGGCTACGGCCTGGTCGGCGCCCTTGCGGGTGGCACGCTGAACCGCATCATGGTTGCGGAGAAAGGGCTGCCGGTGACGCTGGTGGGGTTCCTGTTCGCTTTGCCGCTCCTGGAGGCGCCGCTGCGAGTTTGGCTCGGCTACCGCTCCGACGGCTATCCGCTGTTCGGACGCCGGCGGGAGCCGTACATCGTCGCCGGAGCTTTGCTGGCCGGGCTCGGGCTGGCTCTGTCGGTAGTGCTGATCACGGGCACGGCCGAGGGCGGCATGACCTTGATGGGGGGGCTCGTGCTCCTGTTCATCCTCTACGGCTTCGGCCGCAACCTGGGCCACAACGCCTTCCAGGCGCTGGTGGCAGATCGCTTCGCGGGCAGCCTGCGCTCTCGGGCCCTTACGCTCTACGAGGTCGCTACTATGCTCGGGCTGGTGTTCGGAGCCGGGGCGCTGGGTGCGGCCTTGCGTGACTACACACCGGCGAAGCTGCTGGGCGCGAGCGTGGCCGTCGTTACCGTCGCCTTCGGGCTCGCGCTCCTGGGCGCTCTCGGTCAGGAGAGGCGTTCCGCCCGCGTTGAGATTGCAGCCGCACGGGCGAAAGCCACTCCCTTCGCGGAGGCCCTGAGCACACTGCTGCTGGGGGACCGTCAAGTGCTGCTGTTCTTCGCTCTGGTCGTCTTCACATTTGTCGGCACCCTGGCCCAGGACGTGCTGCTCGAGCCCTATGGCGCACTGGTGCTGGACATGACCGTGTCCGAAACCTCGCAGCTGACGGCTTTCTGGGGCCTCGGTGTTCTGACGGCCATGCTGCTCTCAGGTACGTTTCTGCTTCGGGTCATGGGCCACATGCGTCTTCTTCGCATCGGTCTGGTTTCGACGCTGCTTGTATTCCTGGGGGTTATCGCCACGGGCGCCACCGGGAGCGTCGCCTTGTTTCGCGCTCTTGTGGTGGTGATGGGGCTGGGTACGGGACTGGCGGGAGCGGGTATGCTCGGCGGAATCGCCACCTTCACGACGGCCATTCGCGCAGGCCTCCTCATGGGGGTATGGGGCATGGCCGCCCTGCTCGGCAAGGCCCTCGGCAGTATCCTCGGCGGTGTGGTGGTGGACGCTATGCTGCTCGTCACCGGCAGCACCGTTTATGTCGCCTACGGAACCGTATTCTTTCTGGAAGGCATCATGTTGTTCATTGCGCTGCTGATTTCCTTCCGCCTGCGCGTGGACGCGTCGAGGGCGAGCGCAGAGGCGAAGGCGGCTGCTGGCTGAGGGTCCAGCGCGCCCCTGGCGTCTGCGCGATGCTCATTGCCGACGGCACAGCCTGCCGGCTCTGCGACCATACCGCCCTCCGGAAGTCGGGGCGTTGCTCTCCATCTACGCCAACGCCCCGACGAGAGCCCCCTGTGGTGGCCCTTGATTGAGTCAGTTAGAACGCGTTCTCGACGACGAGGTCGTCGAGGGAAAGCTGCCCGGGTTTTGGCCAGGGCTCCTTTGTGCCCCTGCCAATGGCCACCATCGGCCCCATCACATGGTCCTCAGGTAATCCAACCAGCTCGGCGACTTTCTCGCCATCGAAGCCGATCATGGGGCAGGATTGGTAGCCGAGCCCCTGCGCTGCGAGCATAAGCGTCTGCATGGCCATGCCGATGGAACGCTGTGCCTCATCCCGTTGCAGCCATTCACGCCCTTCGTGGAATGGCCCCATCCAGTTGACAAGAAGCTCCGCAACCTCCTTGGGCGCATTCGCCCAGTATCGCTCCGGCGATTTCTTCCATGCCTTCAGGTCGGCGGTAAAGAGCACCAGAAGCGAAGCGTCGGTCATCTGCGCCTGGTCGTTACCCAGCTCCTTGCGTATTCTCGCGCGCAGCTCCGGGTCGCGAATGATGACGAACCGCCAATGCTGGATGTTGAAACTGGTCGGGGACTGAATCGTGGCTTCCAGAAGCTTGCGTTCTTCGTCCGGCGTCAAGCGGTGGTCAGGGTCAAAGTGTTTAACGGCGCGGCGCTTGTAGATCGCGTCTATGACATTCATCTGTACTCTCCTGTGGTTTGATTTACGGTTGGTTGGCGTGTCGGGCAGTGCTGACCGGGGCCAGCAGACCTGGCTGCGACTTGATCGTCCGAGCCCTTGTCTAAGCCATATCGAACAGCAAGGCTTCAGCTTCGAGCGTGCCGGATAGAACAATACTTGCAGGACCCACGATAGCAGCGCCGTCACCCGGATTGAGCGTCTCTTGACCGAGCAAGGCGCTGCCCCGTGCAATCTGGACCCAAGCCCTGCGGCCCGGGGCCAGTTCGTGGCGGACCACATCCCCTTTGTTGAGCAGCGTGGCGTAAAGGTCAAGCTTCTGGTGGATCGTGACCGAGCCATCCCGACCGTCCCGGGAGCCGATGAGTCGCAAGACGCCTCGCTTATCGCGATCCGAGAAGGTTTTCTGCTCATAACTCGGGGTCAGACCATTGGCTTCGGGCAGCATCCAGATCTGCAGGAAATGCACTGGCTTGGAGTCGGACGCGTTGTACTCGCTGTGCGTTACGCCGCTGCCGGCACTCATGCGCTGCACATCCCCGGGCCGAACCACGGAGCCGGTTCCCAGGCTGTCCCGGTGTTCGAGAGCGCCTTCGAGCACATAGGTCACAATCTCCATGTCTTTGTGGCCGTGCGTGGCGAAGCCGCCGCCAGGGGCCACCGTGTCCTCGTTGATGACCCGTAGCGTGGCGAAGCCCGTATGCCGTGGGTCGTAGTAGCCGCCAAACGAGAAGGTGTGATGACTGTTGAGCCAGCCGTGGTTGGCGTGACCGCGATCCTCTGCGCGACGCAGTGTCAGCATGTCGTGCCTCCAGCGCTTGCCTCGAAAGTAAAATACCTAGTAGCGTTGTTGGGAAAGATAAAGGGCGTCTCCGTTAAAGGACCTTTACCCCTGGCGTAAGAATGGCAGGAGGCAGGACAGTCGATACGCCCCAGCGGCGTCATCCAAGCAACGACCCGGTAATTGCATCGGCGGTACCCGAAGAGTAGAAGTTGTCTCATTATCGCGGGGTGCGCAGCTGATCAACGTCGTGCTGGGCGGTAAGCTCCATCAAGACATACGCCCACTTCGCAGACGAACCAATAACCGGCCGGGGCTGCTTCCGACCAAGCAGGTGCGGCTGGAGCCGAATTCCCTTACGGCCAAGGTCTGCGGAAAGACCGATCTCCGGGTGAACAGTCTGCACCACCAGGCCATCTGGATTCCCGGTGTCGACCTTGTCGTGGTGGGGCGGGATCTGGATGACATTACCCAGCCGGTGGAGTGTTCGACAGGCCGCCCCATCATCGGTGTCCAGTGGCATCCGGAGTATCTGTTCTACGTGCCATCGCAGTTCGCGATATTCCGCTGGCTAATACGGCGCACCGTGTAGTGGCATCTTATCTGGCGCTTTTCGGTTCCGCTTTTCTGGCAGCTACCATCCTCCCGTTCTATTCCGAGGTAGTGCTGTTTGCGCTGCTGCGTGAGGGTGGCAACCCCCTGGCTCTGGTGATGATCGCAACGCTCGGCAACACGCTGGGCGCGGTGGTGAACTGGGTGCTGGGTCGCTATCTGCTGTACTTCCAGGGCCGGCGTTGGTTCTATTTCACGCCTGAGCAGATCGAGAAAGCGCAGCGGTGGTACCAGCGTTACGGCTTTTGGTCACTACTGCTCGCTTGGATGCCGGTCGGCGGCGATGCGTTGACCCTGATTGCCGGCATCATGAAGCTCCGACTGTGGCTTTTCCTGGTGCTGGTGGGTACGGGAAAGGCGCTGCGGTACATCTCGGTCGCCGTTCTGGTAGCCTGGTCGGAGTAGTAACGCACAGCCCGAACTCTGCCCCGACGTTGCTCACGTCCCCGGCGCCGAGTGCGCCGGCTTCTCCGAGCCTGCAACCGAAGGCTGGGGACCCCGAGCCATCCCCTATTGCAGGGATCTGAACCGCTTCCGCTAGGCACTGTCTAGCAACTCCGGTGGCGCTCCGGGCTAAAGTCTGGAACCCGAGTGCCTTGAACACGCATAACTGGGTGACCTTCCGAGTGACACCCGACGCGTCCGCCGCCTGGCCGCTGCCAGCGCGCTACGATTTCCACGAGACCACTCGCCTGCTGCGCACCGGCGGGCGAGACCCAACCGTGCGCCGCGAGCCTGACGGTCTGTGGCGAACGGCGCATACACCCGAAGGGCCGGTCACCGTTCGATTGACCCTGGGCGATGGCCTCACCGCGCAGGCCTGGGGCCCGGGGGCAGCCCGTGTCATGCAGGACATCCCGGGGTGGGTGGGCCTGAACGAGGACCCGTGGGCGCTGCCGGCTCACCCCGTGACAGATCGGCTTCTGAAACAGCACCGGGGGCTGCGAGGCACTGACACGCGAGACGTCTTCGAGGCCCTGGTGAATATCGTGCTCCAGCAGCAGGTGACCTGGAATGAAGCGGCGATGACGTGGCGCCGGCTCTGCGAAAACCTGGGGGAGGTCGCACCGGGACCCACAGACATGCGACTATCGCCCACCCCACGTGCGCTCCGTGCCGCGGGGGCGGATCAACTGCAGGCGGCCGGCATCGGTTGGCAGCGGGCCCGCACGCTGATGGAAATCGCGTTCCGGGCTGAGCGGCTGCAGCGCGTGGCCGACATGCCGACCGCGAAGGCGGCCAGTCTGCTGCAGAAGGTTCGCGGAATAGGACCCTGGAGCACAGCCATGACGCTGGGTTTGCGATTTGCCCGGCCGGAGCCCGTGCCGGTCGGAGACTACCAGGTACCCCACATGCTGGCTTGGGCGCTGGCCGGGGAGCCCCGGGCGACAGAAGCTCGCATGCTTGAGCTGTTGCAGCCTTTCAAGGGTCTCGCCTTCCGGGTGGTGCGGCTGCTATTCGCGGCCCGCATACAGGCACCCCGGCGTGGTCCGAGGCGCGCGTGGCGGGGATACTGACATGGACCACGAGCACTACATGCGACTTGCCATCCGCGCTGCCCGCGGCGTGCCCACCGCACCTTTTGGTTCAGTCATCGTGCGAGCGACTACAGGCGAGTGCGTGGCAAGCGGCGCGAATCGCGCGAGCGAGAATCCGGTCTTTCACGGCGAGATAGACGCCATCATCCGGTGTTCCGCCGCGCACCCGGGGATCGACTGGACGGAGCTGGCCCTGTATACGACCGCCGAGCCCTGCCCCATGTGTCAAAGCGCTATCGCGTGGGCCGGTATATCCTCCGTGTACTACGGCACATCCATACCGCATCTGCAGAAAGCGGGCTGGAACCA
>JASJBY010000229.1 GCA_030066245.1 Gammaproteobacteria bacterium | reverse complement strand
GCGGACACCGTCACCCTCAGCGTCACCAATCACCCTGCCGAGGACACGTCCATCCACTGGCACGGCATGATCCTGCCCGGCTCCCAAGACGGCGTGCCGCACGTTTAGGTGCCTACGAGCGTGAGGTTATGAGATCGCGTGCGCCCAACCGCTCCACCGTCACTGACCTGGCGAGCACCATACCGAAGACCCCGGGCTCACGGGCTTACAGCCTTATCGCGAAGTAACTGAGCGCGGGGATGCGCATATGCTGCGGGAGCCCGCCGTTGCTTATAGCAAGCATTTCGGCCATGAAATGGGCTGTCTAAGCAGCAGAAACGGGGTATTCTGGGAGCAATCATGAGGAAGGTCAGGCGGTTGCGTAGGTCCGACCGCACTCCAAGGCCTCCAAGATTTCCGCAGTGGGTCAACAGCGGGAGGAAATACGTGTGGGTACCCTCAATGAAGGCGGCGCAACGGGTCTCGGCAACGGCGTTCCCTTCTCGGTGGATGCAAGACGTCCGACCTGGCACGCCAAGAATCGCCTATCGACCGGTCTGCTGACCCTTGTAGTACTTAATTGTCTCCTGTTGGCGCCATCCTGGATTCTACACGGAGGTATCCGGCCTCACTGGCTTGCCCTGGAGGCCGGCCTCATCCTCGGGGTCGCCCTCCTCCTTCCACGGGCGCGCTGGAGTGCGGTAGTGGCCGGGATCGCCGCGCTGTCGATTCTGGTCGTAGCCATGTTCTCCCTGGGGGATACCCTGGTCCGCATGAGCCTTGCTCGGCCGCTGAATCTGTACCTGGACCAGCAACTGCTGAGCGCCGCTTCCCTACTCGTTGACGGGAATCTCGGACGTGGTTGGGGGACGGTCGTACTCCTGGGCGCGGCAGCCCTGGCCGCGACCACCATGGGCGCGCTGACTCTCCTGCTACTCCGACTCCGGCGTACGGGCAAGGGACGCCGTTCTTGGCTGCCCGGCGTGGCTGCCATCGCCGTTTGCGCCGCTGCCATCCCCGCACGCTGGGCCCACCCGTCAGGCGTCGTACTTGCACTCCCCGCTACGCAACTGGTGCGCGACCAGACGATTCACCTGAGCCGGATGCTCGGCGAGCAGAAACGCTTCGCCGCAGAGATGGCGGCGGCATCATCCTCTTTCCCGTCTGGGCCAAGCCTCCTTGGAGCGCTCGCGGGACGGGATGTGATCCTCGCCTTTATCGAGTCCTACGGGATCTCGGCTGTGCAGGATCCACGCTACCGCTCCATCATCCGGCCCCGGCTCGAAGCCATGGAGCGGCTCCTGGGTGAAGCGGACATTCATGTGGCCACGGGATTGTTGTTGGCGCCTAGCCAGGGTGGCATGTCCTGGCTCGGCCACGGCACCCTCCTGAGCGGGCTCTGGTTGGAGAATCAAGCCCGCTACGACCTATTCTTGGCCAGCGACCAACAAACGCTGATCGACGATTTTGCGGCCGCCGGCTATCGAACTGCCGCCCTTATGCCCGCCATCACCATGGCGTGGCCCGAGGGTGACCGTCTCGGGTACGACGAAATCTGGACCTTCGAGGAGATCGACTACGAAGGACCGCCTCTGAACTGGGTGACCATGCCTGACCAATTCACCTGGTCCTTCCTGGAGCACACTGTTCGACGGGAGCGAGATGACGGTCGGCCCCTGTTCGCCGAGCTCAGTCTTATCAGCAGTCATGCCCCCTGGACTCCTGTTCTCGATGTGTTGGACGACTGGGAGGTCATCGGGGACGGCGCCGTGTTCGCAGCCTGGGAAGGCGCGGGCCAGTCTCCCGAGGTGCTATGGCGGAACGCGGACCGCGTACGCGAGCACTTTGCGCTGTCGGTAGGCTATTCTCTCGACGTCCTCACCAGCTACGTTCGACGGTATCTGGACCCAGACACGGTGATCATCGCGCTTGGAGACCACCAGCCGGCACCCTTGGTGACCGGTCCGCGCGCCAGCCGCGCCGTCCCCGTTCACGTCATCACGGCCTCTCCGGACCTGTTGAAGCCCTTTCTTGACTGGGGGTTCGTGTCCGGAACGCTGCCACCGGCGGTGCCTTCCGACATGGAGGTCGAGCGCATGGACGCCTTCCGGAATTGGTTCGTCAGCGCCTTCAGCCACGCAAGGACTCAGACTCCCGAGGACACCTACACGCTAGAGCGCCCCGGAGAGCACTCTCAGAAGCCCGTCCCGTGAATCCGTTTCTGAACCTAGACGGATGGCCGAGCAGCTAACCGTACGCTGCCAGGGCGCGGGCGATCCGGTGTATTTGATCGGTGGTGGGCCCGCATTTACAACGTGGAACCTGGAACCGATCCAGAGACATCTGCGTAAACACTATCGCGTGTGCCGATGGGACATGCGGGGAGTGGGTGACAATGCGGGGCTCACCTTGCCGCCGGACAAGCCCGCACTCTCGGTGTGGCTTGCCGACATGGCAGCCGTCCTGCCGCCGGAACCGGTCCTGCTGTGGGGCCACTCCTGGGGAGCGCTGCAGTCGCTACTTTTCGCGAGGCAATTCCCCCGGCGCGTACGGGGGCTGATTCTCAGCAACCCGGTGGACCCCGCTCTGAAGAGTCTGGAAGACATCGAGCGCAAGCGATATCGCCACCCGCACCTAGACAGTCTGTTGAGCTTGGATGACATGGACACCTCAAAGGAACGCCGTTTCGCCTTTCGCGAGAAGATCGCGAGCTACTCTATGGACGGCAACCAGGGTTGGGCATACTCCGCTGGGTTCGACAGCAACGACACCAACAACACGCTCAATGTGCGCATTTGGGACGAGTACCGTCAGGCACCAATCACCGATGCGGATATGAGTCGCCTCACGCCAAAGCTCGCTCAGCTCATCTTCTGTCGTGGTGATGTGCTCATGCCCGAGAATCTCGCGGAATATGCCAGAACGGCTCCGAGCGCCAAACGTCATGTGCTTTCCGATTGCGCCCATTTTCCGTGGGAAGAGAACCCCGCTGCCTTCTACACCAGTCTCTCGGAGGCGCTGGGACAGTTGTAGGCCGGCAACCTCGGATCAACATGATGACGACGTGAAGCGAACGCGGCGCTAGGGCCGGAAAATGCGGAGGTCGGGAGTTCGATCCTCCTCGGCCCATCCAACTCCTGTCTGGGAACCGCTGACCGGGCCTGGTGGGTTTCCCGGTTCAAACCTCGGCCAGGCGCATCAGCGTGACCTCGCCGCGGTGGATCCAGTTGATGGCGATGCCCAGCACCATTCTGCCCTCTGCCGTCAGCGCATCGGCATAGGATTCCAACTGCGCCTGGTAGGCCCGGAAAGCCTCTACAGGATTCTCCGTCTGGTCGGACTTGTGGTCGATCACCCACAGGCCGGCCGGCGTCGTGACGATCAGATCGGCCGTGCCCGAGATCACCGTTCCCCGCTCGTCCAACCTCAGCAGCGGCCATTCGCGCAATACGGATTCGAGCTCGAAGTACTGGCGTAGCCAACTCTCGAATCCGCCGACCGCGGCGCTGATTGCCTGCAGTCCGCCTGGATCTATTGCGACGCCGGTGATGCGGCCAAGCCTGTCGGCCGCCTCCGGCCGGGCCCCCAGAACCTCGAAGCACCGGTGCAGAAAAGTGCCCAGCAAGGTTCCGGAAAGCCCCATGTCGATCTGCAGACCATTCCCATACCCCTCCACCCTGACCGCTTTCGGTTCGAGACGTCTCTTCGGGCTATCAAGGCCCGACGGTGTCGCGCTGTCAGGCGTGAGATCGACAGCCATCGTATTCGAACGGATCGCGCGGCGCCCGATGACCGGCAGGCTTTCGGTCGCGGTTGCGCTAACCAGGTCCGCCGGCACCTCTGTCGCCCCCTCCCAGACAGGGCCAGTGAAGCCGACTTCGCCCACCTGCAACCCATCCTTCCCCAGTGATACCCGGCAGGCATCCGTCAGAATGGAATAGAACGTGGTGCTGTCCCGGCCGGCCATGAACTCGGGCCATTCCAGCACCAGCTTGTCGCGGGCCCGGGTGACCGCCACGTAGAGCAGACGTCTGGCCTCCACTTCCGCGTCTCTCTGCAGATCGGCTAGAAACCGTTCCTTGGTCTCCCCGGCCGCGAACGAAGGCGAGAACTCGATACGCGCGTTCTCGAACAGGTGCGATAAATCGTCAAAGGATCTGTAGCCCAGTTTCACATGCGGAAGGCGCACGGTGATGGCACGGTCTAGCCCGCACACGGCAACCACCGGCCACTCGAGGCCCTTGGCGCTGTGCCAGGTGGCCAGCACGACAGCGTCCTCGTCAAGCACCCGGGCGTCGGGCTGCTCGTCACTGTCCTGCGCTCTGGCTACCAGCCACGCAAGAAAGGTTTGCACGCCCGCACCATGGAAGCCGCCGCTTGCCAGCGCCTCCCGGTTGGCGTCCATGAAGTCCCCGGCCTCTGCCAGCAGCCGAAGCAGATTCGCCCGCGCCTGCTCCGCGTCCGGCCAGCACGCGACGGCGTGGAACAGGTCGAGCGCTGCCAGGGTGTCGGCAACCAGGGCGTATACGGTGCGTTCATGGACGCCGTGCGCGAGCCGATCGAGACGCGTAAGCACGGGGTCGTCGATGCCATGGTCGTCCATCAGCTGTCGCAGGCCCTCCTGCAGACTGAGGGAGCCCAGCTCCGTTGCTGCGAGGTAGAGGGCAGCGTGACGGTCGGCTGGGTTAGCCAGGTAGGCTAAGGCATGCCAGGCGAGCTGCACCGGCCGAGATGCGAACCAGCCTGTCGCCTGGAGCCGTACCCGCAGTCCCCTGGCGCGAAGCGCATCGGCATATGTGTCGAGCATGGCGTTGGTCGGGCATAGCACGGCCAGATCACTGCCCCGCAGACGGCGCGGCTTCCCTGTCTTGCGGTCCAGGATGCGCTGCTCGGGGTCGTTGAGCAGCGCCTGCAGACGCTCTCCCACGGTCGTGGCCCGAACCGCGTGCTGATCTCTTTTCGCCTTCTTCCGGAAGGCCAGGATCTCCAGTGGCCCAAGACTGCTGGCCGGGCTCTGGGGCTCCAGGGCAACGTAGTCGCTGCCGAAAAGACCGGCTCCCAGGGCGTTGACGACTGCCATGAGCCGGGGCTGCGAGCGCCAGTTCCGCGTCAGGGGCTTGGAAAGCGGCCGGTTTCGTGATTCCAGGGCGCCGAACAATCTCGGATCGGCACCCTGGAACCCCATGATGGCCTGCTTCAGATCCCCGACCACCAGCGTCGGTACACCAGCCTCCGCGAGCTGCCACAGGAGAGAGAACTGCAGCGGGTTCGTGTCCTGGAACTCGTCCACGACCAGGCAGTCGATGCGCCCGACCAGGGCCTCCAGCACGTCGGGCCTGTCCCGAAGCAGGCGCCCAGCGGTCGCGACCATGTCGGTGTAGTCCACCAGGCCCGCCTCGCGCTTCGCCGATGCGTAGTGCACCAGCACTTCCTGTCCGGCAGCAAGCAGCGATTCTAGGTGAAAAAGGGCGTGGTCCAGGGGCCCGGGATGCCGGGGCAGGCTGTCGGCTGCGGCCATGACCGAGGCCGCCAGGGCATCGTACTCCTCAGGCAGGGGTGTGCCGCGCCTGGACTGTCGAAGACCGCGCAGGCTCTGCCAGAGCGGCCAGTCATTGTTCAAGGCGTGTTCGCCCAGAGCACGACGCAGGTTGCGGTAGTCGCGCTGCAGCTCGGTTCTTGCGGTCGCATTCTTCGGGTACTCACCTGCGAGGGTCTCGGGAAACGCCGCCAGCAGTGCCGCGACGCTTCGCCTCAGGGCAGCGCTCAGCTGGTCAGCGTCCCCCGTTGGTCCGTAACGGCCGGCAATCCAGTGAGCGGCCTGCACGGCGTACGCGGGCGTGTTTGACTGCCAGCCTATGGAGCGCAGCAGCTCGACAATGCGCAGCAGGTCGTCCCGAAAGACGGCTTCCGGGCCCTTCCCCGAACCGTGCTGGTAAGCGTAGCCGTAGGCCGCCAGGTTTTCGGTGATGGCGTCGGTCTTGTCGGTTTGTGCCAGGGCGCGTCGAATCAACGTGTTCTTTTCATCGTCATTGAGCAGGCGGGGTTGTGGAGAGGTCCCGGCCTCGAAGGCGAACTCCGTGAGGATGCGCAGTCCGAAGCCGTGGATGGTGGATATATACGCCTGGTCGAGGCGCAGCGCCTGGCGGTGTTGTCCAGTGGCCAGCAGGCGGGCGCCGATACGTTCGCGAAGCTCGGCGGCCGCGGCCTCGGTGAAGGTGACCGCCGCGATACGCTCCGGTGCCACCCGGCCCTCAGCCACCCAATCACTCAGCTGATGCTGGATTGCGTGGGTCTTGCCGGACCCTGCGCCAGCCGGGATGATGGTCAGGGGCGGCAGGCTCATGGGTGCTCCCTCGAGTCGCCGGGCAGCGTGAACAGGCCAATCAGGGGGCTGTTGTAAAGCGCGTACGGCTTGACCCCGGCCTGTTTTTCGAAGAACTCCTGGTCGCCGCTGCGGTTGAGCCTTATCCGCCCGTCTCCCAGCTCGGCGACGCGCCGTCGAATCAAGGCCATGGCGGCAGAGGCCACGTCGTTGTCCAGGGCATCCCAGCCCGGCACCTTCCCCGCACCTGAGATTGCCGAGTCGGAGAGAGCAACCCTGTCGTTAAGCATGAAATAGACGATGCCCGTCCGGCCGGCTTTACGCAGCCGTGCGCCCAGCACCTCGCCGCTCTCAGGCGTGCCGCTTTGCAGCATGGCGCGATACAGACTCGCCTGGCTGTCGTAGCCCCTCTCCATGCGCGTGCGGCGGCCGCGCGAGCTCGCGCGCTTGTAGTCCACCACTAGAAGCTGGTTGTCGGGCAGGCCCACTATCAGGTCCGCCTGACCGTGAACCGCCACCCCGGCCCAGCTTCCCTGCAGCCATACTTCGCTGGCCAGGATCTCGGCACCCAGCTGTTCCAGAACGTCCCGCCAGACCTGCGCGGCGCGCGCAGTCTCTGCCGCCAGGTGACGCCGCTCCACCTGCCACGGCGTCCCCCGGAGAAAAGGCGCGAGTCGGCTGATGGCATCGTCCAGCAGGGCGTTTGCCCGGGCCGTTATCTCCGCCCGCGCCGGCAGCTTGAAGCCAGGCCGAAACAGGCCCTCGAAGACCTGATGGGCCAGGCGGCCGAGCAGGGTCACATCAGCGGTCTCGGGGGCCCATTGAAGCGGCTCTGCCTGCAGGCGTCTGAGCAGCCAGGCAAGCTCAGACACCATGAGAGTCTCGAGGCTGCTGGGCGACTCGGGCTTGCGCCCGGC
>JASJBY010000228.1 GCA_030066245.1 Gammaproteobacteria bacterium | reverse complement strand
CCTGCGCCGGCGCTGGAGATGCCGAGATGGTCGGCAATCTCCTTTTGCGAGTAGCCGTAGACGACCTGCATGAGTAGAGGCTCGCGGTATTCCGGCGGGAGTTGATCGAGGGCACGACGCAGCACAAAGGCCTCGGTCGAGGTGTCGTAATCGGTACGTTCGGCGACCAAACCCTCGGTCGGTAACTCGGTCTCCTGCAGTCGCCTGCGCTCGAAGCGCCGTGCATTCTCGCGGCGCAGGATCGTCAGCAGCCAGTCCTTGGCGGCCTTGGTGTTCTTGAGGCGGTTAATCGACTTCCAGGCACGGATCAGTGTGTCCTGCACCAGGTCCTCGGCTACGGATCGGTTGCCGGAAAGCCAATAGGCGAACCGGTAGAGATCATCCATATGCACCGCGACCAGGTCATCGAACTGTTGCTCGCGGTTACGCCCGGTCTTGCGGGCGTAGACCTGCGCCTCCTCTCCGCCGCGACCCGGCAGAAGTACCAGGCGCCGGACACCCGTTTCCACAGCCTTACCCGTTCCGCCCGGTACCGGAGGGGTAGTCTCAGAGGGCTTGGTGTTGTTTGTCGCGGTATTCATGACGCTCTCCTGTGCAGTCTGGGCTCGTGTATTCGGAAATGGCTTGTTTTGTTGCTCATGGTGTTGCCTGCGTCTGTGTCACAATCCCAGCTCGCTTATGAACTCGGTGCGGTTCCGCGATCGGCTGTCCGGCGTGTGGGCCAGTGAAACCTTTTGCGAATCGCGACTATTCCAGGCGTCTTCGGCCAGGCGCACCTTGTGTGCCGCGGTCTCGGCGTCGAACGGAGGTAACAGGGGTCTGCTATCTGTCATGGTCCTAACCTCTTGGTAGATGCCGGTCGGCCGGCCGGGGCGCCATCGGTTCGCCCCGGCCGGGCAAAGGGGCCGCAACGGGGTGCCTACTCGCCGTGCATGGCCTCGACAGCCTGCTCGGTAGTCCACACCGCGTTGGCCAGGAACAGGAAGTTAACGATGGCGGCGGCATAGCCGTCGCCCTCGTCGACCTGGGCGGCCGCCGTCGCGTCCGCGACCACGGCGACCTCGAAGCCCTGCTCGAGCAGTTCACGCAGATGGGACTCGACGCAGAGGTTGGCAGACATGCCGGCCAGCACGACCTTGTCGATGCGCTGCTTGCGCAGCTGCAGCACCAGGTCATTGGACTCAGGGCCGTACACCTTGTGGGGGCTGGCGACGATGGTGTGGCCGTCGTTGATATACGGCTTGTAGCGCTCCAGCCAGTCCGCGCCGGAGCCGGTGAAGCCGTTCAGGCTCAGCGGGCCCTCGCGGTTGAACATGCCGATGGTGTGCATCAGCTTCTCCAGCGTGCCCTCGAACCTCCAGCCATGGTCGTGGGGGTAGTAGTAGTGGGGCGAGACGAACACCGCGATGTCCTCGGCCTTGGCCGCCTTGAACAGCTCCTCGATGTTCTCCACGGTGTTGTTGGCCTCGACGTTCTCGCCCAGTACGCCCCAGGCGACGCCTTCGGGGCTGAGGAAATCGTTCTGGGGGTCGATCACGACCAGTGCGGTGCGCTCCTTCACAATCGTCATGCCCGGGTCGGGAAGGGTGGTTTTCACAAATTTCTTCATGGTTCTCTCCTGTCGTGGCTCGCGCCATTAGTTGAGTTACATGGATGGAGAAGTTTTTGCCGATTTGGCTGAGCCCAGCTTTTCGTCGATCCGTTGCAGCAGGTGGACCTTCAGGCGGGTGCACACCGGCAGCCACAACCACACGAATAGGGCCAGCGTGCACAGCGAATCGGCGAGCTGAAGGCCATCCAGCAGCAATCCACCCAACGTCAGGGCGAAGATCAGTACCCGGTTCAAGTTGATCAGACGGCAGCGTTGTCTGGCGTTCATATCCGTTTCTCCCGTTGTGCACTCGTTTTAGAGCAAAGGCTGTGCCACATAATAAAATCAATAAAAACAATGTGATGAGAGGATGTGTTCGCCTCAAGAACTTGTGGAACACAAGATTTTGTGGCTTAATTCTCAAAAAACTGAGGTAATGACCATGATCGAACGGCTGTTTGCAAACGCGCCCGCCCTGCTGGCGTTGCTGGATAGCGATCTGGTCTGTCTCCAGCTCAGCCGGGGTTGGCGTGCTCGGCTCGGTTTCGTGAACGTGGACGACGGGCTGGGATTATCTATTGCAGAGCTATTTCTGCCTGGCGGATCGGTGTCGCTGGAGGAAAAACTGCGGGAATCCCTGGGTAAAGATGAGTCGGTACAGGACATTCCGGTTTCCCTGCGGGGCGTACACGGCACCACTCAGGGATTCTTGTCCGCATGGCCCGTCCAATCGGAGACAGGGTCGGCCGGTCTTTGCCTGGAAGCTACCTGCAACACGGATCTGGATCGTGCGCTCGATGAACTGCGGCACTTGCGCACGATGCACGAGCTGATACTCGACGCCGCGGGCGAGGGCATCTATGGACTCGATGTGAACGGCAACGCCACGTTCGGCAACGCCGCCACCATGGAGATCCTCGGCTGGAATCCGGACGAAGTGATGGGGAAGTCGGCACACGATACCCATCATCACTCACACCCGGACGGTTCGCCTTATCCGCAGACCGAATGCCCGATCTATGCGGCGTTACGCGACGGCGAAGTGCACCGAGTGGACGACGAGGTTTTCTGGCATATCGACGGCTCCTCGGTGCCGGTCGAGTACACGAGTACGCCAATCCTGCAAGACGGTGAGATAAAGGGCGCCGTCGTTGTCTTTCGCGATATCTCGGAGCGCAAGGAGATCGAGCGTCAGCGCGAGGCTGCATTTCAGGAGATCAAGCAGCTCAAGGAACAGCTGGAACAGGAGCGCGATTATCTGCGCGATGAGATCAAGTCCGAATCTGACTATGGTGAGATCATCGGTGCCAGTGCGGCACTGAAGCGCACCATGGCACAGATTGAAGCCGTTGCCCCCACGCCCGCCAACGTATTGGTCCTCGGCGAGTCCGGCGTCGGCAAGGAGATGGTCGCGCGCGCCATCCATGACAGGAGCGAGCGATCGAACAAACCACTGGTCAAGGTCAATTGTGCGTCCGTTCCCAAGGAGCTGTTCGAAAGCGAGTTCTTCGGTCACGTGAAAGGCGCCTTCACGGGTGCGCATCGTGATCGCATCGGCCGCCTGCAGCTGGCCGACGGCGGTACGGTGTTTCTCGATGAGGTGGGCGAAATCCCGCTGGACCTGCAGAGCAAGCTGCTGCGCGCCCTGCAGGAGCGGGAGTTCGAGCGCGTAGGTGACGATCGGACGGTCAAGGTCGATGTACGGGTTGTCGCGGCGACAAATCGTGATCTGGAAGTCGAGGTGAAAGCGGGTAGATTCCGAGAGGACCTCTACTATCGGCTGGGTGTGTTCCCGATTGTAGTGCCGCCGTTGCGTGACCGCCGGGAAGACATCGGGCCCCTGGCCGAGCACTTCCTCGCCCGCGCCAGCATCGATCTTGGACGAGAGCCGATGCGTCTATCGAAACAGCAGGTACGCCAGCTCATGGGACATCGCTGGCCCGGCAACATCCGGGAACTCAGGAACGTCATAGAACGCGCCGTGATCCTCAGTACCGGTAGTCGAGCCCGACTCGATCTGGTGATGCCCGATAATGCCGACAGTCAACCAGATGTAACCACCGACCTTACGCCACCAGACGGAACGGGTTTCGTCACTGACGCAGAGATGCGGAAGCGTGAAAAGGCCAACCTGATTGCCGCCTTGCGACACGCCAACTGGCGCGTGTGGGGCCCGGACGGTGCCGCGGGGCTATTGGGGCTTAAACCTTCGACCTTGACGTATCGCATGAAGGTGTTGGGCATTGCAAGGCCTACATAGTCAAAGCAATATCAATGTAACCCTGCGGAGTTTCAAAAGCCGTACTGTTTCCGCTGCAGTCCCCAGACCTGTGGAAACGGATCCATGAAGTCGGCCAGGGTCAGGGTGGCCGGGTGGGAGCTGTTGCGGATCGCCTCCTGGATGTCCGGAGCCGGCAGGGTTTACCGTAGGATGCGGGACGGCATTGTCACATTAACGTTTGTTCCGGCACACTCAGTCCATGAACAGGCGCACAGCTCGCTACCGCCGTCACCGCCCGAGAGCTCCTGGCGGGAACGCCGCATGATACGAGTCCAAATGTGCACCACCGAGCGGAGCTCTCGCACCAACCGACGCGGCAGCAAGAACGCCAGGTGCGTCGTTTCAAATCGCGCCATCAGGCGCAACGATTCCAATCCCTTCACGCACGTGTTAACAATCTCTTCCGCTACGGCCGCCATCTGCTCCGCGCCGCGGACCACCGACTGTTCCGGGCGAGTGCCTTCACAGCGTGGCGGCAGGTCAGGTGCGCCTGAAGCACGGGGACCGAATCACGCCTCTCAGTCTACTTCGGCCGGCCACCGTTAAGTTGACAATGCCGTTGATATAGCTGTTCCGGTTGGGACTATTGTGCGAGTTCCTGCCGGTGGCATCGTTACCTTATCTGAAGAATTATTCTATTCGGGTTATACCTTGTTTATAAATCACGGTTTTGGTATATCTTCCAGTTTTCTGCATTTGTCCGAGGTTTTGGTAGAACATGGCGATGAGGTGAAGCAGCGTGATATTATTGGCAAAGTTGGTGCGACTGGCCGAGTTACCGGCCCGCACCTGGATTGGCGTTTAAACTGGTTTGAGAAAACTTATTTGAACCCAGAGTTTCTTGTAGAGCCTATGAATGAAAAGGCTGAACAGGAAAGTCCTAAAGGCCTAATAAACGGCGAACAAGATATTTGAAAGTATTGAGAGCGAAATGGCTGTAGATAAGAAGTTGTTGGAAATTCTGGTTTGCCCGGTTACCAAGGCACCGCTTACTTACGTTAAAGATAAAAATGAATTGCAATGTGTAGCCAGTGGCTTGGCTTATCCAATTCGTGATGGTATCCCGGTAATGCTGGAATCAGAAGCTCGTCAATTAAGCGAAGAAGAGAAAGAAGCTCTTCGAGCATAAGAAACCTTTAACGAATGAAAAACCTTTAGTACATAAAGAGCCCTTTGCGCATAAAAGCAGGTTGATATCAGGGTCAGGGAATGTCAGATTCGATTTTCACTAGAATCATCAATCGGGAAATTCCGTCAGAGATTATCTATGAAGATGATCTTTGTATTGCGATAAATGATATTCACCCCCAGGCTCCGATCCATATATTAGTTATCCCCAAAAAGCCTTTGGTTAATCTGGCGGAGGCAGAGGAATCTGATAAAGATTTATTAGGGCATCTAATGCTGGTGATCTCAAAGCTTGCTCATCAACAAGGAATCGCGGAAGGTTTTCGGGTTGTTGCCAATAATGGCCGAGGCGGCGGACAAGCCGTCTTTCATTTGCACTTTCATTTAATGGGAAGAAAAAGCTTTTCTGAGCAAGGAATGTAGCTTCTATGCTTTGACGTGATAGCGCGTAGAAACCTCCCGACTGCAGAGGCGGCGGCGAAAGAAATGATCCTTGGCGAAGCGAAAAAGCAAAGCTCACGCCAATCGACCATGCCGCGTCAATCAAGAAAAACGGGGACCTAGCAGACCCGCAGGATCGCTGCTAACCGACAGACGAACAGATCACTCGACCTTCGAATCCCAATAGAGTTTGGCGGAAGAGCGTTCCCGGGGCTGAAACTCGATGCGACCGGCGCGCGGCCCTTAGGTCGCGCAGCACCCGTCATAGACACAGCGGCAATCGATACAATCGCGAAGGCTGCTTACCCCGCAGTGGTCGAGCATTCGCTTCCTGAGCGCTTTTCGTGCCCGGTGAAGACGGACGGTGGCGCTATTTCGCGATATTCCCAAGGTCTGAGCTGCTTCCATCAGCGTCGAATCACCCATGTCGACCAGTGCCAGGATGGTGGCGTAATTGGGCTCGAGACGGGACGCCTGACTCACGCTGCAGCGACACATGGCGTCGGGTTCTGTAGCGTTTTGGTTGTCATCGAGTGCCGCCGAATCGAGCAAACGTCGCCGGCTCTCGCGCCGGCGTATCTCGTCCGTGATCACATTGCGATGCACTCGAAAAAGCCAGGGGACCACGCGGTCCGGGTCCGTCAGGGTCTCAGCCTTTTGGATGGCTCGGGCCGCGGCTGTTTGGAGTATGTCATCGACCTCTTCGGACGGAACCCGAGCGCTAACGAACGCCCCAAGTCTTCCTTGGAGCGCTCGAAGCGCAGCGGCGATCACATCGGCTTTGGTCGCTTGCCTAACCGGTTCCATGAGCTCGATTGTAGCTCATTTCTTCGCGTTCGGGCAGCCACAGACGGGATCACATGCACACGCATCACCGCAGGTGCAGGTTTCACCACAACAGCAGTGGCTCTCGGTCGCCGTCTTCTTTTCGCAGGTACAGGAGGGGGGACAGTTCTTACAGGGGCATTTGGGTGCGTCACTCATGACAATCTCCTTGGGAGTCCGACTTCACGGATCAAGCGTGCTTACCCTAGCTGACGCACGTCAGGACCCAATCCTTACACCCAACCCGAAAAAACCTTCGGAGAGGCTCTTTTTGGAGCAAAAACGGGCACATGAGCATGCCACCCGTGTCTGGCCCGTCTTCCGCAACTCGCCCCCAGCTTGAGCAGATTTCGCGACCAGCGGGCGCACTAAGCTACTGATTGTGCCACGGCGCACGGCGGAAGACGGACTAAAATCGCTTGTAGTGCCGACCTACCTTATTGACGTTATTAAATTTTATCGCACAATAGCAGCATGTTCCTGCGCGCCAAGATCCGCAAGAAAGATGGCAAGCCCCATCGCTACTGGAGCGTGGTGGAGAGCCGGCGCACGACAGACGATCGTGTGCTGCAGCGTCGGGTGCTCTACTCGGGGGAGATCAACGACAGCCAGAAGGCCGCCCGGGCGCGGGCTATCGAGGTCTTCGCCGATGAAGCTGAGACATGGCGGGTCGCGAACTTCCCCGACGATCGCCCGGCCCCGGTGTTCGATTGCGAGGTCGTGCAGATCCGTTTGAGCGAGCTGTCTTTGCATCGCCCGCGCCAATGGGGCGGCTGCTGGTTAGCGCTTGAGCTGTGGCACCAGCTCGATCTGGATGCGTTCCGGTCGCCGCGCCTGCCACCGAGCCGGCAGGGAACACG
>JASJBY010000022.1 GCA_030066245.1 Gammaproteobacteria bacterium | reverse complement strand
CCCTCGAGGGCGCCGGCGGGGCGCCCGTGCAAGGGCCGTGCGTGGTTACCACGAGGCAGGCCACAAGCGCTCTGGACGGCAGTGAGCTGGGTACTTTCGTTAGTGCCAAGGTGGGGTCAAGCGCAGGCGGGTCGGCACTGCGGGTAACGACTCGAAGTCCAGTCAGCGTCCCAACTCTCAGGCTGTCGTTGTGGACCGCCTGCGTGAGTGAGCCAGCCGCCACTCAGACCGTTACCCTGTACCTGAACGGCGCCGGAGAATCCTCACGGCCGCCGGCGTCTTCGCCCGGCCCTGAGAATCGCGACACTCTGAACCATTCCCCGGAAGCTCCTGCGGCAGAAGCGCGGAGACTTCCAAGGGCGCCGCTGCCAAGTGCCGCTCCTGAGGCGCCCGTCCAAGTCAGGCCCCGCAAACAGCCGGCGGTGAAAGTCGACGCGGCTCCGGCGGTCGCCCTTCCCTTGAAGCTCTCCACGGTTCTTAGTCGTCCCGTGGGCCGTCCAAGCGGAGAGCCCCGTGGGGCGGCCGCCGAACAGGCAGCGACACGGGCTGAAAGTAAGTCGGAGGGGGCGCTGGCAGCCCTCCAGGACAAAGTCACGGCGCTCGAGGCGTCCCGGCGTGGGTTGTTGGCTCAGATCGACCATCTTCAGGCCGCCAGGGCTGATTCCCGCATGGTCGGCGGCGGCTGGACGGCGCTCGTCGGGTATGGCGCCTTCGCTGGGGCCCTGTTGTTGCTGGCGATGACCATTGTGCGCGAAAGGCGCCGGAGCCGCTACGCGGCTGCCGACGGCGGCGGGAGCGCGGCGCCAGCGGACCCCGTGCCGTCCTCCGGAGCCCGCTTCAGTCTTGCCGAACGCGAACGGGACAGCGCATGGGGCGAGCCCCAGCGGTCAGACACAGATCCTCGTGTGCAGGGCATGCAGGAGGCACCTGTTCCCCCCGAGCCTTGGTCAGCTACAGCTGCCGAGGAGTCTGCAGGAGGTTTTCCGCCGCTGCCTTCCGGCGAGGAACCGGGAGCAGCGCTTTCCTCCCCGGCGGCCGCCCCGGATTCCATGACTGATGAGCCGCTGGTCTTCGAGAGGCTTCAGAGCATGTCCGGAGCGGATCAGGAGGCTGAGACCCAGCCGCAGCGCCGGCGCGCATCCGACGCTGCCGAAGGGGCGGCCGCAGCGTGCGAGGAGCCGCTGCCGGTCTGGGGTGAGGTGGCCGAGGAAGAGCCCCTGGAGTCCATCGAAGAGCAGCTGAGAGCCTGGGAAGACGCAATAGTGGAGGAGGAGTCCGACTCGTCGGACGAGCACACCCGTAAACGGGATGACAGGGTCGATGTG
The DNA here is from genome assembly GCA_030066245.1 of Gammaproteobacteria bacterium. Classification (GTDB taxonomy): domain Bacteria; phylum Pseudomonadota; class Gammaproteobacteria; order JAABTG01; family JAABTG01; genus JASJBY01. The sequence goes on along the minus strand of JASJBY010000022.1, from coordinate 18,720 downwards.
GGGATGCCAGAACCTGCCGGCGGGCGGATATCGGAGTGGGAGGCCATGCCGGCCGGCGATCTGGAAGAGTCCTTCGAGAAGCAGCTGCAGGAGTGGGACGACGCGGTACAGGAACTTCGCCAGGCACTCTACGAAGCTGAGCTGCACATGCTGCACGGCTCAGCGGCGGAGGCGGGCCGGATCCTGTTGGAGCAGGTCAACAGTCATGACGCAGAGTTCGTGGGCGTGAGGCCGTGGACCATGCTGTTCGACGTGCATCGCCAGCAGGGCGATCAGACGGCTTTTGAAGAGCTCGCGGCGCGCTTTCGCAAGCGCTTCAATGTGGCGCCGCCCACCTGGGATGCGGGCTCCGGCACTGGTGAAGGCATGTGTCTGGAGGAGCAGTTTCCCCATGTGGTGGAGAGGATCACGACCTTGTGGCCGGGTTCGGCGTGTCTGGATTACCTCAGCAGTCTGCTGATCGACGATCTCAACGGCGCACGCGAGGGCTTCAGCCTCGACGTGGCGGAGGAGATTGAGCTGCTGCGCGATATCATGCGCAACCGCATCGGCGACAGCCGCGTCCTCAGGGCGCAGGTCATCCAGACAGCGCCCCCGGGAAAGCAGTCCCAGTCGAGTTAGCCTGTCCCCAGACACGTTTTCTTCTGCTGTCCTTCAAAGCCGCCGGTGGCTCATTGCCACGCTTCTGCGGCAAGCACGGGATTCGCCAGACGCCCGACCGCCTCCACCTCGATGACGATCCGGTCGCCTGGTGACAGGAACACCGGTGGCTTGCGGGCAACGCCCACGCCCGGGGGGGTGCCGGTGAGAATGGCAGTGCCCGGCAGCAGAGTGGTGTCCCGGCTGAGCAAACTGATCAAGCGGGACACTGGATATAGCATGTCGCTCGTGTGGCCGTCCTGCATGACTGTACCATTCAGCATGCTGCGAACGCGCAGCTGCTGTGGGTCCGGAATGTCCTCGGGTGTCGTCAGAACCGGTCCCATGGGGCAGAACGTGTCGAAGCTCTTGCCGCGGACCCACTGTCCTCCACCGCCGTGCTTCTGCCAGCGCCGTGCTGACACGTCGTTGGCCGCCGTGTAGCCGAGCACGTAATCGAGAGCCGCATCCTCGCTGACGTTGCGGGCCGCCCGCTTCAGAATCACCGCAAGCTCCGCCTCGAAGTCCACCTCCGGCCCGTGTTCGCAACACGCTGGAATCATGATAGGCCGCTCGGGGTGAGACAAGGCACTGGTGGGTTTCATGAAGACCACCGGGTTCTCCGGTATGGGTGCGCCGGTCTCCTCGGCGTGGGCCCTGTAATTCAGACCGATGCAGAAGATGTTCGAAGGGGAGACGGGAGCGAGCAGGGTGTCGACGCCGATCCGGGTGCCCGTGGGTACCAGGCCCTGGTATAGATCACCCTGCAGCCGTTCGGCGAAGGGCGTCTCGTCCGGAATGCCCAGATGCTCGAGACCATCGGAATCCAGGAACCGGATTATCCGCATGCTGTTCCTCCCCCATGTGCACGGGGATTGCTCCCGGAAGGGCGCGTGCTACTGTCCGGGCTGGCCCGATACCTCCACCGAGTCCGCCAGTGGTCGCAGCTGCAGCTCGTAGAACATCTCCAGGTAACGGCGGGTCTCGTCCCGTTCCAGGTTGGTGACAAATCGCCAGAAACCGTAAATCCGGGATAAGGTCATCATGCGCTCCGCATACAGCTTCCAGGTGTAGCGGCTCTGAACCCGTGATATGGCGCCCTCCGAGATGGTTTGCCAGTGGGCGGGATCATTGCCGCAGCGCTCGAAAAAGTCCGCCATCAGCTCCGCGCAGCTTTCCCCGTGATTGGGGTCGAGATGGAATCCCGACCTGCCGTGCTCGATGATCTCCAGGGGACCTCCGTAACGGGTGGCGAATGTGGGCAGGCCCGAGGCCATGGCTTCCACCACGGTGAGCCCGAAGGCCTCGAAGACGGCAGGCTGCACGAAGGCCCCGCGACGGTCTGCGATATAGCGGAAAAGCTCGCCGACGAAACGCTGTTCCAGCTGCACGCCGATCCAGCGTACCTGCTCATCGAGCTGGTACTGATTCATGAGCTCGTGCATGCGTTGGAGCTGTGCCTTTTCCTCTCGGTCGTTGGAGCGCTCGGGATCGATGTAGCCGCCGGAAACGACCAGGTTCGCCAGGGACCGAAGGCGCTCGTTGCGGGCGTACCAATCAACCAGGCCGGTCTGGTTCTTGACCGCGTCCATGCGGGCCATGGCGAGCATCATTGGTTTTTCCGGTTCCGCCAGCACACCCCGGAAGTGGTCACCCTGGGTGCCGAACAACAACGACTCGATCTCTTCGTGCAGGCCGGTCAGGCGACGGGCCTCATCGGTATACGGGAAGCAGACCTCGGGATCGGCACCGGGAGAGACGATGTTGAACTTGGGGTCGAACACGTCGATACCGTTAACGACACGGTACAGTCCCGGCATGGTGAAAGCGCCGTAGCTCTCGTACTGGCCGACCGTCTCTTTGTTGCCGGCGATCTCCTGATAGGTGCTGGTGATAATGAAGTCGGCCGAATTCATCGCAATCAAGTCGGCTGTGAACTGGGCTGAAAAGTGGTACTGGGGTTCGTTGTCCCGCCAGTACAGGTCGGAGAACAGATACTTGGTCTTCTCCAGTGCATGGGCAATATTGCACTGGGTTACGCCGGTGCGCGCGGACAGCAGACTGGCGACCAGATTGCCGTCGGAATAGTTGCCGATGATGAGATCAGGGACACCACCCAGCTCCGCCGTAAGCTCCGTTTCAACCTCGTCGGCAAAGCGCTCCAGGTACGGCCAGATATCGAAGCGTGACACCCAGCTGGGCAGTACCTCACCGCTGGAGGAGCGGAATGGGACCCTCAATATGCGCGCTCGCTCCGTTCCGATGATGCTCTCCAGCCGCTGGTTGCAGGCGGTATGACCCGCCTCGGGAATGAGCCGGGTCACGACCACGATATCCGGCTCGATCTCCAGGCCCTGGGCCGAGAGGCGCTTGCGCATCTCCTGCTCCAGGGCACGGACCTGGTTCAGGATGTAGACCACCTGGCCGCCCGTGTCGGGAAGCCCCAGCACGTTGTCCTGTCCGAAATAGCCGTGAGGGGAGAGGATCGCGAGACTGAAGATCATGGGGATGCGGCCCAGAAAACGCTCCAGGCTGGCATGGTCGGGCGCTTCCAGGATATCCAGCAGCAGGGTCAGCGTATCCCGCATGCGGGCGACCGTGTCCCCCCAGCCGCGCTCGAAGCCCAGCTCCTGCATGGCGGAGAACACGGTATTGCAGTGGCCATCCTGGCGCTGGGCTGCGAGATGCTCCTCAGCCTGACGCAGCGCCTGGCGCAGCTGGGCGCCATCGCCTATGCGCTGGTTGAGCATCAGCTGCTGCCCCTGGTAGTGATGCACGCGCAGGAAGCCCAGCAGCAATTCCTGTCCCTTGCCGATGTCGTGAAAAAGCTCGCTGGAGAGGCGCCGATTCAGAAACTCGACGCCACGGCCAATGGAGCGGGATTCCTGCAGCCTGGGGAAGTCACGGTTGAAGGGCTGCAAATCGAACTCGAGAGCGCGTCGCCGGCTGCCCTGCCCGTTGACCAGTCGCTCCTTGAAGCCCAGGAACTCCCCCACCGTCACTTCCTCCTGTTTGACGGCGTCCAGGTGAAAGCGCAGATAACACCAGCGACCCGCACGCGGGCGGGCGGCCAGGTAAATCCACGGCCTGTCCAGCACCGCTTCCTGAGCGGCGTAGATGATCTGGCCCAGCACACTCTTGCGGCTGGGCTCGATGCCCTCGTCCTCGCACAGCTGCACATACTCGTCCCACAGATCCGAGTGCAGCAGCAGCCGTCTGTCCAGCTTCAGATAGCGGTGCAGCAGCAGGTAGGCGAGCTTTTCGTCGTCGACCTGAGAAAAGTGCGCGGGCTCGCAGGTCACGCAGGCATCTCCTGAACCGAAAGTGATAAATCACCGTGCTAGGGCCTCTTCTGGCCAACGTTACCGCCCCTTGCCGTGTGTCGGCGGCTTCAAGACCGGAGGCTTCGTACCCGGCGGTCCATCGCTGTCAGAGGTTCTGCACAGTGCCCCGATGCACATTGTAGTCACTCCGGACGGGATGGCGCGAAGTGGGGCGCAAAACCGGTGCACGAGCCGATGGTTGGCGCAGGCGGGAGTCTCCCTGGCGCGGCGCCCGAACTCCCCCGTATTGGGATTAAGTGGTATGGTGACCCTGCGTTTCTAATCCTATGCCGTCCGAGTCAGCATGGCGGTAAAGGACTCGTTCGATGCGAGAGACCCGAACGGAGCTACAGGAGCGACTGGGGAAGATGAAGAAAAGCAAGCAAGACAAGCAGCAGAAGCTGGTTACCGAGGAAGTGACCCTGGCGGGTAATCAGCTCGTCGACTACGTTAAGAACGTCGTCAAAGCCGGCAACGTACGTCGTTTGATCATCCACAAACCAAGCGGTGAGGTGTTGATGGAAGTCCCGCTCACGGCGGGGCTGGCAGTGGGTGGCGCACTGACGGCCATGGCACCAATCCTGGCTGCCATTGGGGCCATGGCGGCCCTGTTGGCGAAGGTCAAAGTGGAAATAGTGCGCGTGGACGAGCCCGGCGACTAGTACTCCGTCACAGTGGTTCTGGCGGAGTGACTGGCCTGATGGCCCGCGACAGCGCATCCGTGGCGAACCTGCAAGAGCGTGCCTGTATTGCCAGGGCACGCGGAGGTGTTCAGGCAGCCTGACTCGTTGGCAAGTGCAGGCGCCGCTCTCCCGTTCCCGGCGCACGGAGTTGCTGAGCCAGGAACACGGCCACGGTGAAGACCACGAGGGCGCCTGCCTGGTGCGCCGCGGCCAACGCGATCGGCACATGCAGCAGCAGGGTTGAGATACCCAGGGCGACCTGCGCCAAACCGGCGAGCAGCAGGGCGTGGAAGCCGTAGCGTACGCGTGGCGGAAGCCTGTAACGGCGCGCAGACAGCCACAGGAAGACGATGGCGACGGACGCCAGGATCGCCAGCACGCGGTGGTTGAACTGCACCGTGGTTACGTTCTCAAAAAAGTTTCTTGTCCAGGGCTCCAGCGACAGCAGCCCGTCAGGCACCCAGCGGTCGCCCATGAGTGGAAAGGTGTTGTAGGTGAGGCCGGCCTTCAGTCCGGCGACGAAGGCGCCCGAGCCGATGACCAGGACGATATAAGCAAGAAACAGACTGGTGAAGGTCCTCAGGCTGGGCGCATCCACGGCTGCATGGTCACGCGGATGGAGCAGGCCAAGCGCCACCCACAGAATGTACCCGTAGATAAACACGGCGAGCAGCAGATGGGCGGCCAGACGGTACTGGCTCACGTGCGGATTATCCACCAGACCGCTCTTCACCATGTACCACCCGAGCAGGCCCTGCAGGCCGCCCAGCAGGAACATGGCCAGCAGCTTCGGCACCAGCTTCGCCGGGACGATGCGCAGCGCAAGAAAGACGAGCAGCGGGATCAGGAAAGCGATGCCTATGAGACGGCCGAGTACTCGGTGCCAATACTCCAGCCAGAAGATGCCCTTGAAGCCCTCCAGATCCATGCCGACGTTGATTTTCTGGTACTCGGGCGATTGCCGGTATTTCTCGAAAACGGCCTCCCACTGGGCCTGGTCCAGCGGCGGCAGAATGCCGTACACCGGCTGCCACTCCACCATGGAAAGGCCGGAGCCGGTCAGACGGGTGACGCCGCCGAGCACCACCATGACAAAAATCAAGGCACAGCAGACCAGCAGCCAGGTCGCGACGGCCTTTCTTGCAGGAAAGCTCAACGAATCTTGAGTGGCAGCCATTGTGCGAAGCTCGTGGGTGGTGAGGATTGGGCGGGTACCGAAACTCGCCGGTTGACCGGCACCCTCTACACCGGACATTTTCCGAAAAGTAGCCCCGGATAGCCAACCACCCGTTTCCGGGGTCATTTCTTGATAGCGGTGTGCTGTCCCGCTGCCGAATTGCCCCTGGTTCGTGTCGTTGACAGCGCAGGGCGGAAGCCCAGCAAGGATGTTCCGCCGGGCTCGTATGCGACGTTGATCGGCAATGGCGTTCGTTAGGGGCCGTATTGGTATCGGTGGCCGGGACCGTCGGCCGCAGGGAGGTATTCACGGCGTGTCCCGGCCGTTGGTGCCGGTAGGGCCTCCACTGCGAATGCCTGACCGACCACGGATGCGTTGATCAATGCTGGGCTTGATGGACCCGGGTTGCCCTTCCTCGGGCAACCCGTTCGGAGGCGAAGAAGTCTAACAAGCCACCTGGGCTTCCCGCCGTGGCCCTGTGAGCGAACGCCCGATGTGCTTTGTCAGCGTGACCCGGATTTCCGCCGGCCGGTGAGAATTTCAGGCTAGATAGCTGTTCGGGAATATCGAGCACAAATGGCGATACAGCTGGTGTGGGTTCCGGCCGAGTCAGCTCGTGGCGTATTTCGGATCAGCGATCTAGCGGGTCAAGTCCGGACCGATCTGTTTCGGAAGCTGCATCTGCTGGGCGGCCTGTGCCTGCTTGACGTAGCGCTGGTAGTTCGGAATAGCGACCGCGGCCAGTATGCCCACAATCATCACCACCACCATCATGGACGCCAGGCCGCCGCCTTTTGCGACGCCCATGCGTGGCACGAACAGAGCCAGGAGCCAGGCGAAGGCACTGCGCCGCGGGACCTTTGGGGCTCGTTGCCCGCTGCCCGAGAGAATGCGGGACATGCGTTTCACCAGCCACGGATAATCGCCCGTCAGCTCGTGAAAGGACATCCAGAAGCCGCCCGAGGCTTGGGCCTGAGCGGCATAGCGGGGCAGATCCAGGGTGCGCCAGCGTTTGCCGCCCGCCGCGAGCGCCGCGACACCCAGGGTGGCGTCCTTCGGATCCTTGCAGCAGGCGAGGCCATAGAGATCGCAGGTGTACTCCCGGGCACGGGAGTAGGCAGCGCCCAGGATGGGGAGTATGCCGGCGGGAAACAGCACCGGCCCCCACAGCAGGTGCTTGCGGTGCACATGTCCCAACTCGTGACCGATGTAGAAGTTGATCGCATCCGGGTGAGCCTCAAGGGCGTCCACGACATCGGCATAGAGGACGATGAAGTTTCGCCCGAGGAAACGCGTGGCGAAGGCGTTGAAGATGCCGTCGCCGTGCAGCAGGTAGGCCTCCGGCACCCGCTGCATGCCAAGCTGCTTGGAGCATGTATGTACACGTTCGCTGAGATCCCTGAACTGTTGCGGTGTGATGCGCACCGCCGTGCCTTTGAGGTAGGAAATGAAGCCCGACTGGACGAACAGATAGAAGACGAAGAAGAAAAGGACATAAACCAGAGCCACACCCAGGGTCCCTACGATCAGGGCAAGCCAGAACAGCAAGGAAATCACAAGGGAGATGACAAAGAGAGGTTTCTCATACCGGTAGACGAGCTTCATGCTTCTGCTCCCGCGTTATAGTGCGTGCCACTGTGCCCCGCGTCCTCCACGGAACTCATCATCGGCACGAACGCTCGGCGGCTGAAGCAGCCGATAGTCTTCTAGACGGTGTCTAAAACGGAACCCTGGCACAAGCTTCCGTCCCACGCTGTGTCTGCAGGACGTCTTTCGACCGTGGCGCAACCGACTTACGCCGTGGCATCACTGCATGAGCGAATCGGGGCTCATGTCATCGGGTTCCAGTGGCTGCCGCGTTCTGGGCGCGCTGGACCAGGGACTCGCGAAACCGGCTGTGCAATGACAGCGCCCCCCGGGACCGAAGAGGCGCTGTCGTGCGAACTGACAGTTCGATTCCTCGGAGAAAGGTCCGATGGTAGTGAGTCTCGGCGCGTTGCGGTCCGCCTGCGGCGGCGGATGGATGTGGCAGGATGTGTTGATTGCCAGTGCCACCTGGGACAAGCCCAGCTGCGCAACGACAGCGGCGCACCACAGGCGCCACCAGGCAGTTCCCATTGGAGTGCGGGGTGGGTCGCTATTCGTAAGGTTCGACCCGGGCGTCCTGCATCTGATAACCAGCCTCCGCCAGCTCGCTGGACAAGTGCTCGACCCTGACGGTCCCGGTCACCCAGACGGTATCGAACAGCTGACCGCGATATTCCTTGCCCTCTCCAGTGACGACATGCACGGTCTGGTTCGCGGGTGGCGGCGGCACATGGATGCATGCGCCGAAGTAGGGGACCAGCAGAAACTCCCTGATGGTCTCTGCGTTCATCTCCAGTGGCACCATGAATCCGGGCAGTTTGATTCGCTTGCCGTCGAGGTCAGGCACGACCGGCGATTCCTTCCACAGGGCCTGCAGCTTGTCCATTAACTCCTGGGCGCGGGGGTCGTCGTCGCTGAGGCTGTCTACGTCGTCGAAGTCGGCCATGAGCTTGTCCGGCCGCCAGTCGGGAGGGATGAGCGCGTCCCAATCCAGTTCGACCACCCCTTCCTCTGCCATGCCCTGCACCTTGCCCCGGGGCGGGTCTGACGACACTCCACTGGGCGCAACCGGAATGGATTCGGTCCGCTGACCAACGGGCTTCGAGGAGGCACTTGCAGAGGCGCCCGCGGCTACTTCAGCCCCGCCGTGCGTCTCATCGCAGCCGCCCAGGAGCAACAGGGTTTGGAGCACGGCGGCACTGAAAAGAATCTTTCTCATATACGAAATCCAGCGGCGAGTGTGGATGGGATGATCCTGGCTGTGTCCCTTGACAGAAGGCTGAGGTGGCATGTGTTTTATCGTTAATGGACACCGCTGGCAGGCGACGCGGATGATACCTGACTGCTGGTGCATCTCATAGCTTGACGGTCACAACGTCTGCCGGCGACTGGCTGTAGGCTTGAAACCAAACCGTACTGGTCGGGGATCCGGCCAGTGCCTTGACGCGCAAAAAGGACATCGTTGCAGAAAAATGGACCGCCAAGGGCAGTGAAGATTCCGAAGCGGCATTCCGTCACAGGTTGTGCCGTCAGGAGCAGGGCGTACACCACCACGAGCCCCGGCATGACCTCCAGCAGCGCGTTCTCGGCGTTACTAACTCGACTCCGAAGCTTGCTGAATGCCACGCCGATCAACAGGTCCGGCGCTCCCATGAGTGTCCGCGCAGCAGCGACCCTCTGAACAAATGATGCCCAGCGATGATGTTGAGCCCGGATTTCTCACCAGGCGGACCTCGGGTCGCAGATTATGTGGGCAAACTCAACACATTCCGGGCTAGACAGCTGTTCGGAAATATCGGTCACAAACGGCGATACAGCTGGTGTGGGACCCGACCGAGTCAGCTAGTAGCGTATTTCGGAGCAGCTAGCTAGGCTGTCGGCGGCGGCGCCGACTCATCGGGGGTGCGCGGCCGAAGCTGGGCGGGCGTGGCGGTCTCGTCTGGCGCCGGGAATGCTTGGGTCGAGAGAGCCTGGTAGACGAAAGCCAGTATGCCTAGGTGGACCAGGAGCAGGTAGCCGTCAAGGGCAGCGCCGGCCATCACGGGCAGCGCATTGTCCCCGCCCGGCAGGGTCACATCCAGCAGGCCGTGGGCCAGACCGGGGACCATGACCAGAAGCACCAGCAGTCGCAGCCCGTTGTGTTGTGACATCCCCCAGAGGCGTGTCGGTCCAGCAGCTTGGTCCACGGCCAGAGCGGGGAGAATCAGAGCCAGACGTGCCACTGCCCAGGCTGCGACCGCGTAGGCGAACACGCCCAACACAACGGCGCCGGCGGCAGTCCATGGACTCGGGTCGTTGAGAGCCATGAGAAGCCATGCCACGGCGGTAAGGGCCATATTTCCCAGCACTACCGCCTGTAACCATAGCAAGGCGCCCAAGGTCGCGGCAGCCGGCAGATACATTCCGAAGCGTCGCCAGCCGCGCCTCGCCAGCCCCGGGCGCCCGGCCCCCAGCAGCAGTTGGCGCTGGTACACGAACGCGAGCCAGGCGGTCGCCAGTACGACGAGCACCGGCACCAGGGCGGAGACAGGTCCGCGCCCATGGCCTTGGCTGAGGGCGAAGCCCATCACGGTCACGCCGATGAATGCAAGAAGGGGTGCCGCAAGGGCCTTCCACGCGGCCCGGGTCAGCGTGAAGGGCGCACCCAGCGCACCCCCGAGGGTCTTCCACACAGCTACCCGATCAGCCTGCATTTGCCGTCCTCCGACTCGTCGTCTATCCGCGTCCCAGCCGCAAAGAATCCCGACTGAACAAGTCGGGTCGCTCGGTCAGCCATTGCTCGATTTCGTCGGCCGGCTTTGGCCGGCTGAAAAGAAAGCCCTGCACGAGGTCGCATCCCTCGTTCAGCAGAAACCGCATCTGCGCCAGTGTCTCAACGCCCTCCGCCACGACCTTGAGCTTCAGGCTGTCCGCCATGGCAACGATTGCCCTGACAATCGCAGCGTCATCGGCATCGTCCACCACGTCCATGATGAAGGAGCGGTCGACCTTCAGCGCATGGAGGGGAAAGCGCTTGAGGTAGCTCAAAGACGAGTAGCCGGTGCCGAAGTCGTCGATGGCCAGGCGCACGCCCATGTCGTCCAGCTCTTGCAGGCGGCGTGCGGTGGCCACGCTGTTCTTCATCATGGTGCTCTCGGTGATTTCCAGGAGCAGGTAACCAGGTGGAATGCCGTACTCCGTGATGACGCTGTGGCTCTTGTCGGTCAAGTCCTGCTGGCCGAACTGCTGAGTCGAAAGGTTCACGGCGATGGGTATCGGCCCGATACCCGCATCGGCCCACTTCCGGTTCTGGCGGCAGGCGGCCCTCAGTACCCAGTCGCCGATCCCCGTGATGAGTCCGGTTTCCTCTGCCAGCGGAATGAACTCGGCCGGTGAGATCAGGCCTTGTCCGGGAACATGCCACCTCACCAATGCCTCCACACCGACCATCTGCTCCGTTCGGGCGTCGAACTCGGGCTGGTAGTGCAGGATGACCTCCTCGTTGGCCACCGCGCGGCGCAGGGCGCCTTCGAGCTTCAGTCTGTCCAACGCCGCGGCGTGCATTGTCGGCTCGTAGAACTTGAAGCTGTTCTTGCCTTCGTCCTTGACCTGATACATGGCTGTATCGGCGTTGGTGAGGAGCTGCTGGGTTTCCTGACCGTCGACAGGCGATACCGCTATACCGATGCTTGCCGAGACGAATACCTCGTGGCCGTCCACCAGGAAGGGTCCGGAAAGCTCGGCAAGCATCCGCGTGGGGACGACCGATGCATCCTCCGGACGTTGGACGTCGCTGACCAGCAGCACGAATTCATCTCCGCCAAGACGGGCAATCAGATTCTCCGCCCCCGGCGAGTGACCGGGCCGCGACACCGTGTCGCACCTGCGGACACGCTCCATCAGGCGGCCGGCAACCTCCTTGAGCAGCAGATCACCGGCATGGTGGCCCAGCGTGTCGTTGATGCGTTTGAAGTTGTCGATGTCCAGGAACAACACGGCGACCACTCCATGACCACGTTCGCTCCTGGCGGCGGCCTGGGACAGCCGGTCAAGAAAGAGGGCCCGATTGGGCAGGCCCGTCAGGCTGTCGTAGAAGGCGAGGCGGGTGATCTCCCGTTCCGCCCGGCTGCGCTCGAGAGCGTAACGGATGGAACGCTCGAGCATGGCCGCATTCAGCTCACCTTTGACCAGATAGTCGGCTGCACCAGCCTTCATGGCCTGTACGTCGATCTCCCTGTCCCGTTGTCCGGTCAGCATGATCACAGGGACATCTGGATTCTCGAGGCAAACACACTTCAGCAATGTAAGCCCGGTTTCGGCGCCGAGCCTGTAGTCGACCAGATAGACGTCATGTCTTTTTTCACGGACCGCGCTGAGCTCGCTGGCGTAGTTCCTCACCCATTCCAGCTCATACGGTGCGCCCGGCACCTCTGCGAGGAGGTCGCGGGTCATGACGAAATCATCCTCGTCAGCGTCCAGCGGTAGTCACTGGCGTCCCGGGTGTACTGACTCGGTTGGTAGGCTTGACCTGCGCCCGAGCTCGTCTTGTCGGCTTCCGTGACCGGGTAGACGTGGGCGAAGCTGAAGAGGCCGTGTTTGCTTGAGACCAGGCCCGACTCCGCGGCGCGCAGGTCGTTCCATGCGCCCGGGAAGCGCTTGGCAAAGGTCTTATCGCTGCCGTCGGGATACATGAACCCCCACTCGTCGTTCGGACTGCCGCCTTTCAGGAAGAACCCGTCTGAGTTGAGGAGCAGGACGATGCCGGCTCCGTCGTAGGCCCGGCTCATGTTCTCGATGATCCTGGCGCCAAAATAATTCACCAGCATGATGCCGCGCTTATTGCCGGCGCTGTCGAAAACGGGTGTGCCGAGACGGATCATGGGCTTCAACGGCTGCTCGATCGCGCCCCGCTCGATGTTCAGGTCAAGGGGGGAGACGAACACCTCACCTATGTCCAGCACGAATGCGTCCTTGAAGTAATAGCGTTTGCCTTTGTTCTGCAAACTCTCCTGGGGAACGATTGCCGGTTGTCCCCGGTTGTAGTTGACCCGGATGACCTCCATGCCGGCTTCGTCCAGATAACGGATTTGATCGTAGAGACCCTTGCGCCCGGAAAAGGTGAGATAGTCATTGGCGAGCATCTCGGTGTGACTGGAATCGCCATCCAGGTAAGCCAGCAGACCATGATGGTTGGCCAGGATCATCAGGTCCGAGACGGCGGAATGGAGATCGGCGCTGGTCACTTCACGCAGCGTATGGATCTGGGCGGTCTCGGTTGAATCGATAATCCGCCGGGCACTCTCGGCCTGCGTGTGATAGACAAAAAAAAAGAGCAGCGCGGCGAGGAGCAGCCCGAGGGGTATGAACGTGGCCAGAAAGGTCCTCGCGACGCTGATACGACCGGGCTTTTCTGCGTCGGCGACTAAGTCGAATGTGGTCGTCATCTCTGGTGCGGTGGTCCTTCGGACGCCCGTCTAGTTGCGCCTGTAATCGCTTCCGCGGCGTCCCCTGGGCCTGCGAGCCATTCGCCATCATGCGACGACGCGCAACTCCGGCCACTGGCGGTCGCTTCACCGCTGGTCGTCTGAGCGGGCGGTAACGGGTACTTCGCTTATCGGCGTGGTCTGCCCCACCTTTATACGGCTCAGAGGCGGGAAGGCGGCCAGGGACCGAGGTATGCGAAGCGACGCGGTGTTGCTTCCATCGCGGCGACGGCGCACGCCAGGTCGCACAAGCACCGAACCCGCGCTTCAGCCCGTCGGGCCACCCTGTTGCCGCTGACCCCACTGAGAACAACGGAGAAAGCCGCGGGGAAAAGAAATGGTTTTGAGTTGACCCAGGTCAACAACGCGCGCATCTCGCCGGTGTATCATCACCCGGTGAGCAAATACTAATATAGATAAGGATCTATCGAAAAAGATAGAATTATCGATTGGCGTGACTGATAGACTCACGCCTATACTTTCGCCACGTTACATAAGTTTCTCAATCAAACTGTCCATCCAGCGACCGAACAGGAGTTGATCATGGCTGTTAAGACCTATGACGCGGGTGTAAAAGAGTACCGCGCAATGTACTGGACGCCGGACTATGTTCCGCTCGATACCGACCTGCTGGCCTGCTTCAAGTGCACTGGTCAGCCGGGCGTTCCCCGCGAAGAGGTTGCCGCTGCGGTGGCCGCCGAGTCCTCCACCGGTACCTGGAGCACGGTATGGTCGGAGCTGCTGACCGATATGGAGTACTACAAGGGCCGCGCCTATCGCATTGAGGACGTGCCGGGCGACTCCGAGTCCTTCTACGCTTTCATCGCTTATCCTATCGACCTGTTCGAGGAAGCGTCGGTGGTGAACGTGCTGACCTCGTTGGTCGGCAACGTGTTCGGCTTCAAGGCGCTGCGTCACTTGCGCCTGGAAGACATCCGTTTTCCCATCGCCTATATCAAGACCTGCGGTGGTCCGCCCGCCGGTATTCAGGTCGAGCGGGACCGCCTGAACAAGTACGGCCGTCCGATGCTGGGCTGCACCATCAAGCCGAAGCTGGGCCTGTCGGCCAAGAACTACGGGCGCGCCGTCTACGAGTGCCTGCGCGGTGGCCTGGACATGACCAAGGACGACGAGAACGTCAACTCCCAGCCGTTCATGCGCTGGCGCGACCGCTTCGAGTTCGTTGGCGAAGCCATCCAGAAGGCCCAGCAGGAGACCGGTGAGCGCAAGGGTCACTACCTCAACGTGACTGCTCCCACGCCGGAGGAAATGTACAAGCGTGCCGAGTTCGCCAAGGAGGTGGGCTCTCCCATCATGATGCATGACTTCCTGACCGGTGGCTTCACCGCCAATACCGGCCTGGCCAATTGGTGCCGTGACAACGGCATGCTGCTGCATATCCATCGCGCCATGCATGCCGTGATCGATCGTCATCCGAAGCACGGCATTCACTTCCGCGTGCTGGCCAAGTGCCTGCGCCTTTCCGGCGGCGACCACCTCCACACCGGTACCGTGGTGGGCAAGCTCGAGGGCGACCGTCAGTCGACCCTGGGCTTCGTGGACCAACTGCGTGAATCCTTCGTGCCGGAAGACCGCTCCCGCGGCGTGTTCTTCGACCAGGACTGGGGCTCCATGCCGGGCGTCTTCGCGGTCGCCTCCGGTGGTATTCACGTCTGGCACATGCCGGCGCTGGTCACCATTTTCGGCGATGACTCCATGCTGCAGTTTGGCGGCGGTACCCAGGGTCACCCTTGGGGCAACGCGGCGGGCGCCTGCGCGAACCGCGTCGCGTTGGAGGCGAGCGTCAAGGCCCGCAACGAAGGCCGCGAGATCGAGAAAGAAGCCCGCGACATCCTGACCGAGGCCGCCAGGAATAGCCCCGAACTTGCAGTTGCGATGGAGACCTGGAAAGAAATCAAGTTCGAATTCGAGACGGTTGACAAGCTCGACGTGGCCTGAACGCTACTCGACAACAACCGCAGCCTTGAAGAGGATTAATTCATGACCGACATTCACACGATTGGCGATTACCAGACCGCCCAGACCCTCGAGACCTTCGGCTTCATGCCCAAGATGTCCCAGGACGAGGTCTACACCCAGATTACATACATCATCGCCCAGGGTTGGACTCCGGCCATCGAACACGAACACCCCAGCCGGGCCTTCAATCACTACTGGACCATGTGGAAGCTGCCGTTCTTCGGTGAGCAGGACGTGGGCGGGGTTGTTGCCGAGTTGGAGGCGTGCCGCCGCGCCTATCCGGACCACCACATCCGGCTGCTCGGCTACGACAACTATACCCAGAGCCAGGGTTCAGCCTTCGTGGTCTACGAAGGACGTTCCTGATTGGCGCTTGAGCGGTCGCCCGCGTCTCGGGCGTTCCGCTCTTTCGTAACCCAGGCAAAGGCAACGCAGGCATCGTCGGGACAGGGTTAACCATGGCACAGACTGCAAACAGCACGAGACAAAGTGGACGCGAGCTGGCGCTTGCCCGGCGTCACGCCATGTCGAGCACGGGAAAGGCGGGGATCCAGGCGGCCGGCGCGACCCGCGCCGCGGCCACCGCACGGACAGCGACGGCGCCAGCTGCGCCGGTGCGGACCCCGGCAGCCGGTATGTCGACAACGTCGGCGGGACGGGCCGCTTCGAAAGCCCGTCGCGCTGCCACGTCCAGCACGGGCAGGGCGGCTATCAAGTCGGTCGATACTACCCGTGCCGCCAGCGCCGCGCCGGCGCCGGCAACGCCGCGGGCAGCGGCCGTATCCGGGTCGCCACCTACGGCCGGCCGTGCGACGGTATCGGTGGGGCGGGCTGCTTCACTGGCCCGCCGCGCGGCCACCTCCAGCAGGGGCAAAGTCGGCGTCCAAAGCAGTGACCGCGTCCGTGGTTCCAGCGGCAAGGCGCCCGCGCCGCAGGCGCAGAAACCGGCGGCTGGGCGTCGCGAAGGCGGATGTGAATGTGGCTGCAAGGGCGAAAAACGGGCCGAAGCATTGGCCAGCGCACCGGCGGCTCAGGTCAGGCCCGGCGCGTCCCTGGCCGTGCGCAATGGCGTCAAACGTAAGGTCGCCGCCAACCCGACCCGGGTTGCGGCCCTGGCTAGACGGCGGGCGCAATCCACTCGTGGCAAGGCGGGCGTCAGCGCGAATGGCATGACCGCAGCTCAGACCGCCCGCGCCGCCAACCCCGAGTTGTCCGGCCGGGAGCTGGCCCAGACCCTGCGCGCGCAGCGCAGCCAGCGGGGCAACGCCGGGCAGAAGAAGTCCCAGCCCACCGGGCGCGTGCGCCCCGGCAAGCCTTCGGCCACCGGCGAAGCCACGGATCAGCCGTGGAAGGTGGGCGCCAGCGAGACCACCTACGGGCAGACCGTCACCGGCACCATGGTTGGCCGCAGCGACAGGGTCACCGGCGACGAGCCCAGCACGTGCCGCAACATAACCGGAACGGAGTATCTGGGCGCGGATATCTTCCGTGACTTCTGCGAGGTGGAGCCGTCCAAGGCGCCGCGCAAGGTGCGGCAGAGCCCCACCGGCCGGGGGAATCGGGTAACCGGCAACGAGGTTGGCCGCAGCACCCGGGTGACCGGCGACGAGCCGGGCACCTGCAAGCGTGTAACGGGCACCGAGTACGTGGGGGCGGACCAGTCGGAGGCCTTCTGCGGCACCAAGCCGGAAACCAGTCCGGCCAAAATTTCCCTGGTGGAGACCCGCAAGGGCAAGGCCGTATCCGGAAGCAACGTCGGCCGTTCCCCCAAGGTGACCGGCGACGAGCCCGGCGCCGGCCGGGAGCCGACCGGCACCCAGTACATGCAGGCCGGCAACGGCAACTACCCGCCCAAGGTGGGCAGCAGCCAGACCCTGCGCGGCGGATCCGTGACCGGCACCATGGTCGGCCGCGTCGCGAAAGTGACGGGTGACGAACCGGGCTCCTGCCGCTACATCACCGGCGACGACTATGTTGGCCAGGAACAGTATCAAGGTTTCTGCACCACCACCCCGGCACCCCAGGACGCGAAAGTGGGGGTGTCCCAAACCTTCAAGGGGGAGACCGTCACCGGTACCCAGACCGGGCGCTCGGGGAAGGTAACCGGCGACGAGCCAGGCACCTGCAAGGCCATCACCGGAACCCCGTATGCCGGTGCCGAACAGTACCGCAGCTACTGCGACGCGGACGCCGGCACCACGGCCGCAGCGCGCACCCGGCGTCAGACCAGCACCCCGGGATCGGTCATGACCGGCCAGCAGCCGGGCATCGGCGGCAAGATGACCGGCGCGGAGCGGGGCGCCTGCGAGCCGCTCACCGGCACGCCCTATGTGGGTGCGGACCAGTATGCCGACGCCTGTCCGGCGACGCCCGCAGATTCCAACAGCCCGGACTTCCCGCAGCCGCTGGGCGGTGCGGCCTGGGGACAGTTCAGCGTCGCCGCACCTTCCCACGCCAGCCAGAGCGACGCCACGCACGCCGCCGTCACCGGTAGCCGCTATGAGCAGGGTCATATCACGGGTCCGTTCGATAAGGCCGCCGGCCGCGTCACAGGCACCGAGGAGGCTCGCTTCGGGCGGGGCAACGGTGCCGCGCCGCCGGCGCCGCCGAACACCGCGGAAACCGTCGGCGGCCGGGTCAAGTCGCGCGTCACCGGCGAAGGCATGGACGCCGGCCCGAAGATTACGGGAGACGACTGGGACCGCGGCGACCGGGTCACCGGGACAGAGGGCTCTTCGGCGAAAGGCCGCAACCCTACCCGTCGTGGCCCCATGAGCGCGATGGCCGCGGCGCAGGCGAAGCGCAACGAAGAGGTTCCTGAACCCATGAGCCGGGTCACCGGCAGCAGTGGCAACACCGAGCGCGGTGCGTTGATTACCTATTCCGGCGGGGCCCGCGGCTGAGCTGACTCCAAGGCGCCGAAATGTTGCGCAGCAATCGACAATCAGGCCATTTCCGCTCATGGACCCAGCCCTCTGCGCCGCTACGGCGGCCCGGGGCCGCGGGTGCCGTGAGCCCGGCGGGCGAACCCCTCGCCAGCGGATCCCATCCGCTGACGCGCGGCGAGGAGAACGGGCGGCTGTACGAGTACGAAAAGCGGGTCAAGTCGGCCTTCGATGCGATCGTGCCGACCCTGAAACAGGTCTCGGCGCTGCAGCACGAGCCGGACTTTGAGGACCAGGCCCAGGCCATTGCCCGCCAGCAACTCGGTTTCGAATTACCCGAAGAGATCCTCGCCGATGCCTGGGTGGAGCAGCTGGACATGCGTCGCCTGTTCGCCTGGGGCGTCTTCGAGACCTACAGGCGCTACTGCGATGACTTTTTCACTGCCGATCCCCTCGGTTCGGACGACGCGGACAGCTTTCAGGCCTTCCTCCAGGAGTGCGGCTTTCACACCCTGGACGTGTCGCCCTGTGCCGACGGTCGGCTTGCCCACGTGATCCCCTACGTGCTGCGGCTGCCCTATCGTGCCGTCCGGCGCAAGTCCTACGCCGGCGCCATGTTCGACATCGAAGACAGTCTCGCCAAATGGACTGAGACCGAGCTGCTGCGCTTTCGCGAGGGTCGGCCCAACACGGCGGACGCGCCGACGCGCTACCTGAAGACGGTTATCTATCACCACAGCTCGGTGGACCCGGAGCATGAAGGCTGCGCCGCGCACGGGTCCGATACCGCGCGGGCCGCCCAGGCCGGACTGGACCGTCTGCTCGGCTTCCAAAAGGCGGTGCAGAACAGCTTCTGCTGCGGCGCGTCCATCGATCTGCTGCTGATTGGCTTGGACACGGACACCGACGCGATTCGGGTGCACGTCCCGGACGGCAGCGGCAACATCGAACTGGACCGCTACATGGACGCGCTGGAGCTGTACG
>JASJBY010000227.1 GCA_030066245.1 Gammaproteobacteria bacterium | reverse complement strand
GCCGATGTGAGGCGAAAGATCCACAGGCCCTAGATAATCTGGTCTTTGAAGGGAAGCTCACGAAGGTGCAAGAAGGCCTACTCATTCATTACCACTTGCCAGGGCTATAGGCAGAGGCGTAGGGAGTTCGATGCCATCAAAGCGCGCCAAGGACGGCACGTAACCGAGCCGCCGGCAATGCTGCCAGCAATTCCGC
This sequence comes from Gammaproteobacteria bacterium, assembly GCA_030066245.1. Lineage (GTDB taxonomy): Bacteria > Pseudomonadota > Gammaproteobacteria > JAABTG01 > JAABTG01 > JASJBY01. The sequence goes on along the minus strand of JASJBY010000227.1, from coordinate 6,970 downwards.
GAGCACCAACGCGAACCGACCGATCGGTAGGGGATTTCACTCCAATGATCCGCGCCGCCCCCTTCAGCAACCGCGTCCGAGGCCGGAGGGACATTCGTCTGTATGTCGCCGGAGATGCCTGGGAGCGCGCCCGCTACTGGAATGACACCAGTGACGATATCGGTGGTCTGCTCTGCCCTGACGAGCACCCTGAACGCTATCGCTGGGATGCCGTCGCCGGTGCTGATGTGATTGTACTCCAAGTGGCTTCATACCCCTTGGCGGCTCTAAAGCGCCTAGGGGAACTCCTGATACAGGCGGGCGCGAACAGGGTGGTAATTGTTTACCAGTGGCGCGGCTGCGCAGAGAGTTGCGTTTTTTGGAGGGCGGTTCATGGACGCGCTGCCTGAAAACGTGTATGTCGAGGTATTGCAGGACAAAGAACGGGGTAAACACGGCAACGGCCTGGACTTCTTCGAGGACGTGATCGCGACCGACGTCTTCGCGGACTCCAGCCATGGCCTCCCTGTATGGAACCCCGAGCACTACCCCGCCTTGGTCGCTCGCTATGCTGAAGACATCGCCGAGCGCATCGGATGCGTTCCAGCCATCCCCTCGTGGACGATGCTCGCCGTGGCCGCCGGTCTTGCGCCCGATCAGTACTGCCTTCAGGTAAAACGCCACGATCCCACCTGGCGCGAAGCCCCCCGGCTGTGGGTGATGACGCTGGCCGACCCAAGTGCCAAGAAGAGCCCGGCCATGCGCGAGGTGCTGCGTTCTGTGCACAATGCCGAGTGGGAACGCTTTGAAACGTATCAGCATGCCCGGGAAGAATACGAAGCGACGATCAACGCCCGCCGCAAACGTGAGAACAAAGGTGAGGCCTTAAGCCCCGACCCGGAGGAACCACGGCTAGCGCGGCTGATAATTCGCGACGCCACGGTCGAGGCGATCAGCGACGCGTTGGAACACAACGAGCGCGGCATACTGGCGGTCCATGATGAGTTGTCGGGCTGGTTCGGCGCGATGGACGCTTATCGCCCGAGTGGCGCAAACAAGGATCGGGGAGACTGGTTGAAGCTCTATGAAGGCGGTCTCCATACGGTAGACCGAGTGAAGCGTGGCCACAAATTCATCCGGAACTGGAGTGCCAGCCTCTACGGAAACATTCAGCCTGATGCGCTCAGGGACATGATCAAGGAAAAGCGCCTCAAGCTCCAAAGTGACGGGCTCCTGCAGCGGGTGCTTGTCATCCCCGCTGCCAAAGGCGGATTCGATGTCGACCGGGAGCCAGACACCAGCAAGATGGCAGCGTGGGAGGCGCTGGTGGAGCGCCTGGCGGGGTTGCAGGGTGGCGCCACCTTCCGGCTCGACGAGCCAGCACAGCAGCGTCTGGACGCCGCCAGAAGGCGGATCCTGTCGATTGCTCAGACGGGTGCTGTTGATCAGCGGCTGGCCGGCGCGTTGGAGAAGGGTGGCGGGCAGCTGGCGCGGCTGGTGTGCATTTTCCACTTGATTGAAACCTGCGGGGTGGGCTCCGATCCCGCATCGGTAACGGAAGTGGACGAGACTTCGGTGCACACAGCCGCGCGGCTCTATTTCGAGTTCGTCGTGCCCTCGCTGCAAGTTTTCTACCGCCAGGTGGTCGGCAAGGATGCTCACGCGGAGGCGGCTGCTGAGCTGGCGGACTATATCTTGGTGAAGGCGAAGAACACCATCACCGCCCGTGACCTTTACCGCGACATCCGGTACTTCAAGACTCGGCGTGAGGAGATTGAAGGCGCCGCGGCACTTCTCGACCTGTGCGGCTGGCTTGAACCGGTGCCCGAGGAACAGCGACGCCGGGACAGCAGGGCCTGGTGGGTGAACCCGAGAGTCCACGAGCAGTTCAAGGAACGTGCCCTGCAGGAACGCAAGCGTCGCGCAGAGGCACGGCAGATGATTTTGGAGGTAGCGAACTCGCGGAGGCAGCACTAACAAGTGTCGACACTGTCACTTGCGTGCGGGAGGAGGAAAGAGGCGTTTTACTTCCTTCTTTATTCTTCTTGTCTGATGCGCGCAAGCGACACTGTTGACACTCTTCGAGCGAGCTGTTGTTGGCTGACCGAGAGAGCGCAAGCTAAAGCCGGAGCCGCTTCTATCGTGACGACCCCATCGCGATTTGCGTCGTCAGCCGCTGGGGGATCTGGCCATGGCATTAATTGTCGGCCAGGGGGATGTGGCGGTCCCCTCTCCCTCGGTCGGTGTTCTCAACGGTACCCGAGACACAGAGTGTATTCGCCGGAGGCTCTCGACCAGGCGTATACCGACCGTAAGCCCGGGGCTACTTGGGCGGCAACGGCCTCGAAAGGCTCCACTGCGGGTGACGGTAGCGACTACAATTACAGAGAACGAAAGGAGAACGTGGGCTGGCGCCACGGCAGGGGTGAGAAGGTTGCGGTCCCACGGCGAGACGACGTTTCTCGCGGGACTAGGTCAGGTCCACCAAGATACTTACTCTCCGAGCGAACGGTACAGCCGGTAGAGCAAAAGGTGGGCTTCCAGATCTGAACAGGCGACCAACAGTTATGGCCAAGTTCAAACCAGGACAATCGGGAAACCCAGCAGGTAGGCCGCGGGGGACTAAAGACACACGCACAGAACTAAGAGAACTGTTGCGTCCCCACGCGCCCGCGTTGGTGGCCAAGGTCGTCGCGCTAGCATTGGATGAAGGTGACGTCGCAGCCCCCAGAATTTGCGTAGAACGTCTGATACCGGCACTCAAGCCCCAGTCCGAGCCCGTCTCACTGCCAGGCATGAGGGGTACCCTCAGCGAGCGGGGTAACACGGTCTTGGGCGCCATGGCGCGGGGAAGACTCTCGCCCGACTGTTGGCTCTCTGATTCGATCGCTGGCCACCGGCGTGTGGCGATCCGAATACCTCACCGGTGAACGGTTGGCACGGGTGGGGTAACGAGAGAAGACCAGCCGCCAGGCATTCCCATCTCTTTCACCGGCAGGTACTTTCTTCGTGGCGGGCAGCGTGCCCGTTCTCGAGAAGGGAGGATTGGCCCGCCCCGGTGGCTCCCGGGCGGGCCGGTGGCCGGTGCAGCTTCGATTTCCAGCGGGGCTGACCAGCGAAGAATACGTTACACAGGAAGCCTGGCGCGAAGCAAGCTTGCCGCAGTGCCCGCTGCATCCCCAAGGCGGGTGCTCGTTGGCCCGTCATGGCACCTACGAGCGAGTCAATCCGCCCGGGGCACGTGTTGCTCGCTGGTACTGCCGAGAAGGGCATTGCACCTTCAGTCTGTTGCCTGACTGTCTTGCAGCCAGGTTCCGAGGAACGCTGTTCGCGATCGAGCAAGTGGTATTGGCGGTCGAGCAGGCCAGCAGCCTGGAGGCAGCCGCCGATCGCCTGCGCCCCGAGATTGAGTTGCCGGGTGCCATCCGCTGGACCCGACGTCGGGTCAAACCCGTGCACGGTGCACTCAGCGCGCTGGTTAGCCTGATGCCCGAGCGTTTCTCGGGCGCTCAGCCCACGGTGACCGCGTTGCGGGGACACGTTGGTCACGACGGCGTCCTGCCCGCATTGCGAGCGATTGCCACGGCCTACCTGCCATTTCTACCGCCGCCGCTCGGTTTCCGTCCCCCGTCGATCACCGGCGGTGAACACGACGCACCGCGCCAACACCAAATGGGGCCAGACCCACCCGGGCCTAACGGGTAGCTTCTCGGGTCACTGAATGCACTGATCCGACCCGAAGGAGCTTCATCGTGACTGATCCCGAAACCGATCGCCGCCATGCCATTGCCCTGTTCCGCTACGGTCTTATCGCTGAGCTCGTCCAGCTGCCGCCAGGCAGTAAGGGGCTGTATGAACGCATCCGCGAGAAGGCGGCCGCCGCGTACACCATCCCCGGTACCACCCGCACCCGGGTGGCAGCGGAGACCATCCGCGACTGGCTCAAACGCTATCGCAAAGGCGGCTTCGATGCGCTGCTGCCTAAGCCGCGGGCCGACCGGGGGCGAGCGCGGGCGATCCCGCAAGCCATCGCCGATTTGCTGCTTGGCATCAAGGAGGAAAACACCAAGCTCTCCGTGCCGTTGGTCATTCGCGCCGCCCGCGCCACTGGCGAAGTCCCACCCGAGCTACCGCTGCCGACTTCCACCGTCCATCGGCTGCTTGCCCGCCATGGCCTGATGCGCAAAGACCCCAATGTCCCCACCGAATCGGATCGCCGCCGCTTTGCCTTTGAGCGCGCCGGTGAACTGTGGATGAGCGATGTGATGCATGGACCCGCCGTCTTCGTTGACGATAAACGCAAGCGCAAAAGCTATCTCATTGCCTTTCTCGATGACGCCACCCGCGTGGTGCCCTACGCGGCCTTTACCCTCGCCGAGAACACCCAGGCCTTTCTACCCGTGTTCAAGCAAGCTCTGCTGCGACGCGGCCTGCCCATGCGCCTCTACGTCGATAACGGCAGCAATTACCGCTCCCAGCACCTGGCGCTCATCTGCGCCAAGCTCGGCATCGCCCTCATCCATGCCCGCCCCTATCAGCCCCAAGGCCGGGGAAAACAAGAACGCTGGTTTCGCACCGTGCGCTCACAGCTCCTCCCGCTGCTTGGCAACGATGATTTGCGCAGCCTCGAGGCACTGAATCGACGCCTGTGGGCGTGGGTCGAGAGCGAATACCATAACACGCCGCATCGCTCCCTCGACGGCCAAACGCCCCTGGAACGCTGGGCCAGCCAAGCCGACCAGGTGCGCTTCCCCGAGCCCAACCTCGATCTCGACGAAGTGTTTCTCTTCGAGGTCAAACGCAAGGTGCAGAAAGACCGCACCGTGAGCCTGAACGGCGTGGTCTATGAGGTCGACGCCGCGCTGGTCGGGCACAACGTCACGCTGCGATATGATCCGGCGGCACCCCCCGGGCGGCCGATTGATGTCTGGCACGAAGGCCGACACATCCACGCCGCCAAGCCCGTCGAGCTCTATGCCAATTGCTTCGTCAAACGTCAGCGTCCCTCCTGGACCCTGAGCGCCGATGCCCCACCCGAACCCCCGGCGAGCGGCTTGACCCTGCGAGATCTCGATCATCCCGATGACGATAAGGAGCGCCGCTGATGTATCGCACCCACTTCGGCCTAACCCGCTACCCCTTCGATGGCGCCCTCGCACCCGATGAACTCTTCCCCTCGGCCGCCATTGGCGAAGCTCAGGCACGACTCAAACACCTCATCGAGCTGCGCGGCATCGGCCTGGTCACTGGCGAGGCCGGCAGTGGCAAAACCACGGTGTGCCGCCAGCTCACCAGCTCGCTGCACACCGGACTCTATCGGGTCTTCTACGTCCCGCTCTCCACCGGCAACGTGATGGATATGTACAAGTCCATCGCCTGGGAGCTGGGGTTACCCACCGAGCGCAACCGCGCCGCCGCCTTTCGGGTCATTCGCGCCGAGATCACCCGCCTCACCTTGGAAGCCAAACAACGCCCAGTGCTCATCGTCGACGAAGCCCATCACCTGCGAAACGATGTGCTCGAAGATCTGCGGCTGCTGACCAACTACCAGATGGACTCCGAGAATCGGCTGTGTCTGTTGCTGGTGGGCTTGACCGAGCTGCGCCGGCGCCTGGCCATGGCTGTGCACGAACCGCTGGCCCAGCGCATCGTCGTGCGTCATCACTTGACCGGACTCACCCCTGAGGAGCTGCCCGCGTATCTCACCCATCGCTTGCGCTCAGCCGGCTGTGAGCTGCCGCTTTTCGAGCCCGCCGCCAGCGAAGCACTGTTGCAGGCCACCCACGGCAAGCCGCGTAAGGTCAATCGCCTCGCCCACTATGCACTCTCCGCCGCCGCTCTCGCCAAAACCCAACAGGTCACCAGCGAACATGTCCAGGCCGCCCTCGAGGAGGTCAATCCGTGAACGCCCTCTGTGGGCTATGGCCCACACCGAAGCGCTTCATTGCCGTTATCCTCGAGCGCGACCATCCAAGACCGCCTATTGCCTTGGCCCAAACTCACGCCGCGCGGGTAGGCCTCGTCCAGTGGCTCGCCGATCAGCCCATGACCGGTCTCGTGCTCACCGACGCCATGGCCTGCGATCCCATCGTTGCACTCACCCTCGAGGCCCAACTGACTGTGTGGCTCGCGCCAACAACCTTGCTCGAAGCGATCCGCACCGCTACCGGCTTCACAAACCGGCCCGCCAAATACACCGCCGCCTTGCTCGCGCGCTGGCCCAACATACCCGCTCTACGACCCTATCTGCGACAGCTTACTGCCTTAACACCTGAACCGAACCAGCTCCGTTTGCTCTAGCGCTCTGCGCATACATCTCCCACACTCGTCCGTCATCTACCTTTCTCTCACCGGAGCGAACAATGTGGGAAAACGCTCTCAACTCATCACGAAACAACACGGGCGAAAGGCGGTGGAATAATGTGCGAGCCAACACCAACAGCACTATCTCGGGCAATAGGGGTGGCGGCGTAAAGGTCGCTGTCGATGCCACCGGCTCGGCTTACGTCAGCATCACCGACAGCACTATCTCGGACAATACGGCCAACTACAATAATGGCGACAGTGGTGGCGTAACTGCCATGGCCCGGCCTGGCGCCGCCGACGCGACGGTCACTCTTGACCGCAGCCTCGTAGCCGGCAACACGGCTTCCGAAGAACCCTACGGTGTGTACGTCGAGAGGCCAACCCTTGTGTCGGAAATCGATGCGTCTGGCAAAGTTTCTGACCGTTTTGTCGGCATTACCGTTACCGCCGACAACTACAACCTGTTTGGCACGGACGGCGATGCGGGGGTCTCGGGCTTCACACCCGGACCTACCGACATCGTGCCCGCCGTGGGCGTCCCGCTCAGCGCCATTCTCGACTCCAACTTGGCCGATAACGGCGGCCCGACCTTAACCCATGCCCTGGTGTCGGGGAGTCCGGCCATCGACGCCGTCCCAGCCTCAGCAGACTGCGGGGGCACGGACCAGCGCGGCGAATCGCGGCG
>JASJBY010000226.1 GCA_030066245.1 Gammaproteobacteria bacterium | reverse complement strand
GGGCGGGGACAACGATATCCTGCTCGGCGACGACGGCGATGATAGCCTGGACGGCGGCGACGGCGTCGACACCCTGGACGGGGGCCTCGAAGAGGACACCCTGACCGGTGGCGACGGCAACGACCTCTTCATCTTCGACGACGTGGGTGGCGATACGGACGTGCTCAATGACTTCACCACTGCCGCGGACGAGATCTACCTCCAGACAACGGTGCAGGTCATGGACACAGGCGGGACGGCGAGTCAGAGCGGTACCGCAACCGATCCGGAGGGGCTCGACGATGACTACTTCGCTGTGGGCTCGGATCTGGAAGCGGCGGCGATCGCCTGGGCCGACGAGAACAACCGGGAAGGTGACATGGGCACCACGGCCCAAATTCTCGCCTTGACGACACAGGACAATGTGCTGTACCGGGTCACGATCAGCAACATCATGACCGACGACAACGAAGTCACGGACGTGGACGTGGACGAGGATGCAACGATCGTAACCCTGGTGGGAATCGACGCCGACGGCCTCGTAGCTGGCGACATCTCTCTCATCTGAGCTGAGAACTTTCGGTCTTCAAAAGGGCGGGATCTCCCGCCCTTTTTTTTCGCGTGAAACGCGGCGCCCTTTGTTGCTATCATGCGCCGCTTCGCGAGCATCCCGCGGCCGGCTTCTGCGGCAAGTCCCGCTCCCGCTTCGGCCGCGCCCGGCGAGGCCTACGCCCGACAACCGACTGGAAACCGAGACACCCATGACTGAACTTGCCACCACAGCATCCGACATCGCGGACATACGCCAGCTCCATCAGGCGGGGCGCCTGCCCGAGGCCGCTGCCGCCTGCCAGGAGCTGGTCGACGCCCAGGCCACGCCCGAGCCCCACTTCCTGGCCCTGCACGCGGCCTTGCTGCTGCAGACGGGCCAACAGGCGGAGGGACGGCAGGTGCTGGCGCAGGCCGACACGACAGAGCCCAACAGCACAGCCTGGGCCAGCGATCTGGGCATGGCGCACCTGCTTGCGAGCGAGCCGGAGCGGGCCCTGGCGCTGCTGGAGCGGGCCGTCAGCCTCGGCGAGCCCGACGCCGCCGCTTACACCCGTCTTGGCGCCGTGCACGTGACCCTGAACCAGCTCGAGCCGGCGGCGGAGGCCTTCCAGGAAGCCCTGCTGCGGGAGCCGGGCCGGGCGGAGATGCACAGCAACATGGGCAGTGTCATGCTCCGGCTGGACCGGTACGACGAGGCCCTGATCCACTATGACCGGGCCCTGTCCCTGGAGCCGGGGCTTCGACAGGCCGAGGACGGGCGCAACCTGGTCCTGGTGGCCCTGGACCGCACCGGTGAGGCGGTGCAGCGCCTGGAAGCCGAGCTGGCTAGGGATCCCGACTCCACGGAGCTGCGCCGCCGCCTCAGCAAGGTGCTGCTGCTGGACGAGCGTATCCAGGAGGCCGAGAACCGCCTGCGGGAAGCCATCGATCTGGAACCGGAGCACGTGGGTACACGCCTGGCGCTGGCGGCGCTGCTCTCAGGAGAGGATCGCCACCCGGCGGCCCTCGCCGTCCTGCAGGAAGCCGCGGAGGCCGAGCCGGACAACCCCGCTGTGCTTGGACGGCTCGCCCGCGCTTACAGCGAGCTGCGGCGTCGCGAGGACGCCGAGGAGGCCATCGCCCAGGCCTTCGAGCTGGCGCCGGATGCGCCGGGCTGCTATCGGGCCCGGGCGGCAGTGCGCGCGGCGGACGGTGACTACGTGAGCGCCGAGGCCGATCTGCGCCGGGCGCTGGCGCTGCATCCCGGCTCGGCCGAGGCCTGGGGCGCGCTGGGTCACAACCTCATGTGGATCGGCCAGCTGGACGAGGCCGTGACGTGCTTCCAGCGGGCGGCGGAGCTGAACCCGACCGCTCTCGGCTCCCTGGTGGAGGCGCGCGCCTTTCCCGACGACCCGGCGGCCGTCGAGCGCCTGCGCCGCCTGGCGGACCACCGCCTGATGCCGCGGCGCGCCCGGGCGGCCATGAGCTTCGCCCTCGTCCGGGTCTGCGACCAGCGCGGAGACTACGATCAGGCCTTCCACTATGCGGACCAGGGAAACGCCCTGCAGCGTCGCGGCATCAAGTACCGGGCCGATGCCCACAGCGCCTACGTGGACCGAATCATCGGGACCTTTACACCGGAGCTGTTCGCGAAGCACGCGGGGCTCGGCTCGATCTCGGAGCGGCCGGTGTTCGTGGTGGGCATGCCCCGCTCCGGCACCACCCTGACCGAGCAGGTGCTGGCCAGCCATCCGGATGTGTATGGCGCGGGCGAGCTGGGCACCATGACCGCCATCGTGCAGCTCATGCCCAGGGTCCTGAAGACCCGGCACGCTTACCCCCGCTGCATGGCGGGCTTCAAGGCCCGCACCGCCAGCCACGCGGCCGCCTACTACCTGGACGCGATCGCGAAGCTCGACAACCGGGCGGCCCGCGTGGTGGACAAGCTGCCCCACAATTTCCTGCACCTCGGCCTGATCGCTCTGATCTTCCCGAGGGCGCGCATCATCCACATCAGCCGGGACGACCGGGACGTGGCCGTCTCCAACTACTTCACCAACTTCAAGCACCGGCGTGGCGGCATGGCCTACGCCTTCGACCTGGCCGACATCGGCGGGATGCTGAAGGATCACCAGCGCATCATGAGTCACTGGCGCCAGGTGCTGCCGGTGCCCCTGTTCGAGCTGCGTTACGAGGACCTGGTGGCCAGCCAGGAGCAGACCACACGGGGGCTACTGGCCTTTCTCGGATTGCCCTGGCACGAGGATGTCATGAGCTTCCACAAGACCGAGCGGGCGGTGCGCACGGCCAGCGTGTGGCAGGTTCGTCAACCCCTGTATGACCAGTCCCTGGAGCGCTGGCGTCGCTACGCATCCCACCTGGGACCGCTGGAGCAGGTCCTCGACAGCGATAACGTGCCGCCTGCCGGTTGACCGGCCGGGCGCGCCGCCGCAACGCCTGCCACGAACGGCAGGACCGAGGCCACCGCCGCGACGAACCCACCATGGACTCACCAAGCGCACCCGCAGACGACATCAGCGGCGCCGGCTTCTACGCCGATGACGTGGAATTCCGCTCGGGCGTCGTGTCCGACCAAGCTCCCGTGCTGATCTCCTACGCGGCTGCGGTCAACGGCTACCGCCCACCGCCGCCGCAGGGATCCTTCTGCTACGCCGACCTGGGCTGCGGCGACGGCACGACCCTCTGCGCCCTCGCCGCAGTCAACCCTGACGCCCGCTTCGTGGGCGTGGACTTCAATCCCGGCCACATTCGGCGAGGCCGGGAAAGGGCGGACGAGCTGGGGCTCGCGAATGTCCGCTTTGTCGAGACCTCCTTCGCCGCACTGTCCGACCACGACTTGCCCGTGTTCGACTTCGTGGCCATGAACGGCGTGTACGCGTGGCTGCCCCCCAAGATCCTGGACGCCGTGCACGGGTTCCTCCGTCGCCATCTGCGGCCCGGTGGGCTGTTCTACGTGGAATACACCAGCCTGCCCGGAAAGGCGTCCGTGACGCCCTTGTGGCACCTGATTCGGACGCTCGTTCCGGACCGGCAGCAGTCATCACGGGAGCGGGCCGCGGAGGCCATCGAGCTGCTCGGCGATCTGGTCACGCGGGGCATGGGCTACCTGAGCGCCCACGGGCCGGCCGCTCGAGCAGCCCGGACCTACTTCACCGGTGCCCGACGCGATCCCTACAAGGTGGATCATTTCGCGCACAACGCCCTGGCCAGCGGCTTCCGACCCCGCTATTTCACCCAGATGGCCGACGAGATGGGCGCCATCGGGCTGGCCTACGCCGGGCGCACGGCCCTGGCGCTCAACGATCTGGAGCTGAGCGTGCCCTCGGAGCACGTGCCCTATCTCAAGAGCCTGCCGGACCCCCTGCGCAGGGAGCTGTTAAAGGACTACATTCGCAACGAGCAGCTGCGCCGGGATGTGTTCATCATGCACGGCGAGCGTGATCCCGTGGCCGCCCGGGCGTTCCTCAGCCACCAGGTCCGTTACCTGGGCAAGCTGCCGAAGAACCGCATCAAGCGGCGCGCCCCGGTCGGACGGCAGCGTACCGTTTCGCTGGCGGGGCCCGCTTATGACCGCCTGATCCAGGCCTTTGATGAGGACGCCAGATCACTGGCCGAGGTCCTGGAGGCATCCGATGCCGCAGAGCCATTCCAGCGGGCCGCCTGGCGTTTGATGGTGAGCAACCAGTATTTCCTGTGCATCGCCGGCGGCGCCCGCGCCGCAAGCCTCACCCGGGCGGGCCGTGTCCGCATACCGCTGGCGGCGAACGCGCTGCTGCTGCGCCAGGCCGTCACCCGACTAGACTCTGCGACGCTGGTATCGACCCTCACCGGCGGTGCCGCGGTGCGTCTCGGCCCACTGGAAGCAAAGCTCCTGGCGGCCGCCGTCGACCATGGCTTCGCGCAGGCCGTGCAGCGGACACACAAGGACGTGAGCCAAGATACACGCTCCCTCAACACAATCAAGGGACCGGTGCCGGTGAGCAGCATCCGGCGGGAGAAACTGGCGCAAATGTTGCGCACGCTGCGTGAACGACAACTTCACGGCATGCTCCGACTGGGTATTGTCGAGCCCGTGGCCGAAACCCCTTGAGCCCCACCGAGGCCAACTCACCGCCCAGCCCATGCCCATGGATGCCTGTCAAGACCCTCCGTTCAGGGTCCTGTTTCTGCTCCCCGTAGCCGGTGGCACGGAGCGGGCCGTCGTTCACGGGGGCATCCACTCCGTGGTCCAGGAGGTACAGGGCTTACAGTCCCTCGGCATCCCGACCCAGGTAGCTGTCCCGGCACAGTTCCGGGATCGATATCTGGCGAGCTACCCCGGACTGGGCGAAGGTGTTTTCTTCTTCTTCGATGACAGGCCGCACCTCATCGACCACGCGGCCAGCTTCGACGTGGCGGTGGCGACCATCTTCTCTTCCGTAAGGCTGCTCAAGCGCGTGTGGGATAATGTACCGGGCATCATCCCGGCCTACTACATCCAGGACTACGAGCCATGGTTCTGCGACAAGGGCTCCAAGCTCGAGAAGGAAGCCCTGGCATCCTACACCCTGATACCGGAGCTGGTGTGTTTCGCAAAGACAGACTGGATCCGGCGCACGGTGCAGGCGCATCACGAGGTAAACGTGCACAAGGTGCTGCCTAGTCTCGACACCAGCATCTACCGCCCAGCTCTCGGCCGGCGCCAGTCCGCACCGCCTGTGCGACTCGCCGCCATGATTCGGCCGACCACGGCCCGACGCGCGCCGCAGTCGACCATGGGCGTGCTGAAACGTGTGAAACGCCGCTACGGAAACGCCGTGCACATTTGCACCTTCGGCTGCAGCCCCAGCGAGCCCGGCTTTCTGGCCTTGCCCAGGGATTTCGAGTTCGACCACCGCGGTACTCTGCGCCGGGAGGAAGTCGCTGAGCTCCTGACGACGAGCCACGTTTTCATTGACCTGTCCACCTATCAAGCCTTCGGCAGGACCGGCCTGGAGGCCATGGCCTGCGGCTGTGCGACCCTGCTGCCCCGCAAAGGCGGCACGGATGAGTACGCCGTGCACGAGCACAACACGCTGCTGGTGGACACCCACAGCCTGGATGCCGTGCTCTCGGCCCTTCACAGGCTGGTCACGGACGCCGACCTGAGGCACCGCCTGTCAACAAATGCGACGCTGACGGCGTCCACCTACAGCGTCCATCGCGCTGCCATCTGCGAGGCCCAGCTCTTCGCGGAGGAGATACGCCAGCAGCAGAGCACGCTGGCCTCGAAGGCCCGAGCCGGAGAGCTGCTCTCGGACGCCCAGGATGCCCTGCGGCGGGAAATGCTGAGGTGGGTGCCGCCCGACGCCGGCGTCATCGTCGAGCTGGGCTGTGGGGACGGTGCGCTGGGGCACCGCTTCAAGAAGACCAATCCCCGGTGCCGCTATTTCGGCGTCGAGAGCGACGCTGACGCGGCGCGCCTGGCGGCGACGTCCCTGGACAAGGTGGTGGCCGCGTCGCCCGATCATCTATCCCTGTCCGACCTCGACCCCGAGCTGGACGGGGTGGACTGCCTGGTCTACAGCCAGACCCTGGAGCGACTCACACAGCCGGCCGCCGCCCTGCGCCGTCAAACAACCTGGCTGAAGCCGGAGGGCGTGGTTCTGGCCGCTGTCGCCAACGAAGAGAACTGGACCCAGCTGCCGGGCCTCATCCAGCAGGCCGGTGGAGCCGGTTCCAAGTCCCAGGCGGCTCCCCGGCATGCCGGGCTAAGTCGTCCCAAGCGCCTGAAGGCACTGTTCCAGGACGCCGGCCTGACCCCCCTGGACATTCAAGTGTTCCGGCCGCAGGGCGCCACATTCGGGGCTTTTCAGCGCGCCATGCGACCGGCTCTCCATGCCCTGGATGTGAATGCCAGAGAGTTTGCCAAGGCCACGGGGACCCTGGGGCTCACCAGCCGCGCGGTACGCTCGCCCCCCCGACGCCGCGTGCTGGTGCAGGCCGATACGCTGGCTCCCGTGGCCGCCTGCAACGAGATACGGGTCCACGGCCCCAATCGCATGCTCGCGACCATTCCAGGCATTCGGATCGTCGAAGCAGAGGGTATCGTGACTTCCAAGGCTGCCCGACGGGAGGAGCAGAAGCTGCTGCTCTGGCAGCGCCCGGTGCTGTTGCTGCCCGACGGACTCAGCAAGCTCAGGCGCCTGATCCAGGCTGGGTATCTGATCGTGATCGAGTTCGACGACGATCCAGCGCGCTGGCCTGCCATCGAGGAGAACGACTTTCTCACCTTCCGCGGCGCACACTGCGTGCAGACCTCCACGCCTCTGCTCGCGGAACGGCTCCGGGAGCACAATCCCAACGTGGCGGTCTTTCCCAATCAGATCGCCGAACTGCCGCCACGTCGCCAGCGAACCGAGACGGACATCACCCTATTTTTCGGCGCTCTTAACCGGGAACAGGATTGGCTCCCCATCATGCCGGTGCTCAACGAGGTTGCAGCAGACTGCGACACCCGCGTGCAATTTCGCGTCCTGCACGATCGGGCATTCTTCGAAGCCCTGCGGACAGATCGGAAGACTTTCGATAACACCTGCCCC
>JASJBY010000024.1 GCA_030066245.1 Gammaproteobacteria bacterium | reverse complement strand
GCGCTGGGAGGCGATGTCCTGCGGACGCTGCTACGGGACAGGCTTCACTTCCATGTGCATAAGCACGGCGACGGCCGGGTACACTTCCATGCCCATTCCCACGCCGGGGAGAAAACCCATGACCCGTATCACCATGAGCACGAGCACCCCCGCGGCTTTCCGCTTCGGGCCCTGCTGGTAGGCCTGATGCACGGCATGGCCGGGTCGGCCGCACTGATAGTGTTGACGCTGCAGTCCGTCTCTTCGTGGGCGACGGGGTTGCTCTACATAATTCTGTTCGGGATGGGCTCCATAGCTGGCATGGCCGTGTTATCGACGGCACTGGCCATACCCCTGCGCTGGACGAGTGGTCGCTTCACGTGGATGCACAACGGACTTCATGCCGCCGTCGGTATCACAACCATGGCTTTGGGAATTTTCGTGGTCTATCAGGTCGGCATACAGCACGGCGTGCTTGCCCTCGCCACCTAGAGGCCGCCCATCGGGCTCCGATAAGCCCGGTGACACCGCCAAAGGACGGTTGGACCCGTAATTCTCTTCAGTTCGCCGTCCCAGGCTTGACGCCGGTGGTTTATCCGACCACTCTTTACCCGGCAGTGGCGTCACATCGCCCCTGTGCAGTCACCAATTTGGGAGGATGCGTGATGAGTGAGAAGAAGAATCTATATGATATCGACGTTAGCCGTACCGCAATGCTAGTGATCGATGCCCAGCGGGTCTACGCGGATCCGCAAAGCCCATTGTGTGTTTCCGATTTCTCAGGAACCATTGCCAACATCAACGACCTCGCCGCGGCATGTCGAGGCAACAGCATACCCGTATTCGTCATCAAGCATGTCTACGACCCGAACGAGAGGGACGTGGGACGGCTGGGTGATTTCGGGCTCCAGGGCTTGTGGAAAAAAGGCACCGATTTCGCTGAGCTCGACCCGCGGCTGACGACCGCCGAGTCAGACATCCAGTTCGAGAAAACCCGTTTCAGCTCGTTTACCAACACGCCGTTGGAATCCTACCTGAAGTCCATGAACGTCGATACCGTTATCGTCACAGGGTTCATGACACAGTACTGCTCGGTGACGGCTGCGAGACACGCCCATGATTTGGATTACCGGGTGATTTTTGTCAGTGACGCCAATGACGGCCCCTCGTTGCCGGACACGGGCTTCGGGGCGGTGCCGATTGAAGACGTCAAGCGCATCATTCACACAACCCTCTCCATCGGCGTTGCAGAGATCCTCGACACCCGGGAAGTCGTCAATCGAATCGTGCGACAGGAAGTACGCGCGGTCGGCGGCGCTGCCGGATAGTCTGTCGCCGCCTTCCACAGGCGGCACAACGCCCACTGAATCAAGGTCGGCGCATCCCGTTGCCCGTCGCCAGGAGACGGGCAAGGACATACGTCCTTGATGATTAGCCGTCGAGTGCGCCGTTACCCGCCGGCGGAGTTGCCGCAAGCTCCTCGGCCGGACCTATGTTCACCAGCAACATGCCCGCAAACCTGGGGCCGCGATAGAACTCCACTCGGTACATGCGGCCGTCGCGGTCGATAGAGAATCGGCGTATCAAATCCCTGCCCAAAACGGGAACCCCGCTTTCGTCCCTGCGCCCGTCTTGGCGCCACCCTATGACGTTGACCCGGTATCCAGCCACCGGCTCCACGATGAAGCTTTCCTTCACTGGCACAACCGTGCCCAGAGATGCCTCGACGGCTTTTCCGTCAATGTGCAGCAAGACCTTGTCAATGCTGTCATCGTACTCAAAGTACTGCGGGTGCAGGTAGGTCATGCGCCGATTGCCGTAGCTCACTCTGTACGATTTGCCATTGCCGGTGACGGCCAGAAGCGGATTGCTGGCCTCGAAGTCTATCGACGCACCTTTCTTCAACGGGACGTAGCGCAAGTGCTTTCTCGCTCTGGCCACGTCCAGCAGGATTTTGTTCTCGTAGAGAGCCAGACGGATATCGTCGTTGATGGCTTGCTTGACGCCTGCTGGGGTCAGGTCGAAACTCCTTCGGAATTCGATCCCCATGAGCGCCATGTAGGCCTCGATGGCAGCCAGGTGATAGTAGGCGCGCAGATGGGTAGGCAACGTCTTGCTGGCTTCGAGCCCGAACGCGGCTTTTCCGTTCTTGACCGCGAACCAAGTGAGCGTCTTCGCCATTTCCGAGTTGCCCTCGGGCGTACGGGTATTCTTAACATGATACTTGTGCTCTTCGCGGTACAGTTGCGTGTTCACCCGGTCCGCGACGAGCCCCGCAATGCCGCCCAGGTCTCCGTAGCTGGGTGCGTTGAAACGTGCTTGGTCGATAACAATGCACTGCCCCCAGCGACGTGGGCTGTGATGCCTGTCTTGATGAACGGGCCGATAAAAGCCGCTGCCATCATGCAAGTTAAGGACCAGGTCAACGTCGGGTGCCAGTATGATGCGTTTGATGCGCTCGATGGCGCCGTACTCGGGATCATCGGAGGGAAGCGCGGCGAACTTGCGGTTCATGTCACCGTGTATGCCGCGCGAACGCTTGATGATGCTGGTAAAGTTGAGGTTTGGGACGACCCAGAGTTTGCCCCGGGTGATACGGTAGCGCGTTACCAGGAGCGCAGCTGCGTTAAAGCCGCCAGGCTCGTCGCCCTGAATCCCTGCCACGACCAACAGGGCGCCGTTCGCAGACGGCCCTTGTGTGTGGAGGGTGAAATCAAGTCCTGGCGCCGCCAGGGCAGGGGACACCAGATAGGCCAGCAGGAGCCCGCTCAACGCGGTCATCCGGGAAAAGACTAATCGCGCGAACCACACACTCGTTCTTTCCCTACGCGTGGAGGGTTTCCACCCGACAGGTTGGGGCTGCCGAGGTCGCCCCATGGATGCCCGGCGCGGCTGGGTAACCAGTTGTGTCGCCTGGCTGCGCCGATCCTTGAGTGATGTTGTGTGGCAGCCGGCGCTCCCATTCACTGTCAACTATCGACGATTTCGGCTGGGTCATGGACGCGATGCGATCGACAATGACGCCTGATGCAGGTGTAGGTGTAAGTCCAAGTGCATGCGAGAATGCCGAAAAACAGGCTCACGGTCCACTTTTCGTTGCTGCGGTGGTCGATGCCGGCGACGTCCAGTGTGAGCCAAGTCAAATATGCTGACACACCACTCACGAACAATCCCATCACGTAAGGCCAGTATCGCCGGCGGCACGAACCGCACAAGCTCAGCTGCATTCGAATCCCCCGATTGGTTTTGCTCCGTCGTGTAGGGTAGTCGACCTTGGCCGGCGTTCCAAACTCAAAGACGTGAGGGGCAATCAATACCCCATCGCAAGGACGTGGCTCGGATAATGATGGGCTGGCGGGGACAGCCGGAAGTCGGCTGCGCGCTCTCCTCCCGGACTCACTGGGTTCTTGAGCCTCAAGCGGCGCCAGTTTGGGCGTCCCACCAACTTCTCTGGCCAGCCCACCGCGCCTGCCATGGCGGAGACTATCCGTATCACCCGTCAGCGCGCGAGCGCTATTAAGCTCTGCGTTCCCTCGACGACCGTGGCGTCGGGGAGCCGGCTGCCACGTCCGCCTCCCCCAGAGCGTGTCGGGACAGAGCTGGGTCTGGTCTCGGCTATTCGTGTGCCCGTGACCACGAACGCTCCTTCGCCTTCGCCCGGGACTCGACGCGCTGAAGGGTATTTGCGCCCGTTCAGCGGCGCCGCTTGTCGCCTACGTAGTGCCTAGGCTGCGAGACCGGTGGAGGCCGCGCCTGTTTCGGCGCTCGGCGTTGATGCCTTGGCGCGACGTTTCAGGGTGAGACGGCGCTTGGCGTCATTGGATTCACGACGTACGACCGGCTTGCCGTGGTTGAAAGCGTGGAGGACGGCTCGCTGTCCGCGACGAAACTTGCCGCGTATTGTCTTTCGTGCTCGTTCAAAGGCGCGGTCGATGGCCTCTACGCTTCCCGCATTCGTCTGCCTCACTACTACGGCGACGTGGCCATAGAGTCGTACCTCAAGCTGGCAGCATAGCCGCTGGCTGTTGGAGACATCGTCTGTCACCGACACCGATACGTCCTTCACTACCTCTGGGAAGGCGCCAAAGGCTTGCCGGAGATTACGACGAACGGCTTTGAGCACGACTGCTTTTCTCACCATGCGATCGGTTCTTACCTGAACGTCCATGAAGGGCCCTCATCTAGCTTAAACGGTGTTGCGGGTACGACGCCTGATCTGCCGCTGAATTTGCGTTGTCCTTGTCAGAGGGATGCGCAGGCTTCGTGGTAAATGTGACGGTTGAGGGGCGTGGACTGAATTTCCTACCGTAGCCCAGCCGAGGTCTCCGTCACAGAATCTTGGACACAACCTGGACATAGAGTTCAGCCACAGCCTGAGGATCTGATGTCTATCATCGGGTATCGCTGTTTCCGATGCGTGTATCATCTAGTATAAAATAACCTTTAAACAACACCATAGGAGTTATTCCCGGTAACCCTTCGTGAAATGTGTGGCCGCAAACCTTCTGGTGGAATGTACCCTCGGAACGCTGCGGGGTGACAAACGTCTATAAACTGTCTATGTTATGTAGTTGTCAGAGAATCTAACGCTACGGCTGGCAAAGACATGCCAACGACACAACTGGTGGAAATGCCCATATCGGCAGCAAATGCGCTCGGGCAGGCGCCTCAGCTATCAAGGTGCGGAGGACGAAAATGAACGAGATAGCACCCGATTTGAACATAAGTCAGTTTCAGTATCGGATCGGAACGGTTTCGCGCCTCACTTGCATTCCGCCCGACACTCTTCGGGTATGGGAACGGCGCTACAGCGTGGTCAGGCCGGTGCGCTCGACCGGCGGCGTCCGGCTTTATAGCAGAGACGACATAAGGCGCCTCGCGCTGCTCCGCCAGCTCGTCGATGCCGGTCACGCGATTGGGACCGTCGCGGAGCTGTCAACCGAGGAATTGCAGAATCGCCTTCGCGTTGACGAAGCGGCCCCTCTCTCAAATACCACCGGGTTAAGCCACGCCTGCCGGGTAGCCGTGGGCGGCGATGCACTAACCGGACGAGTTCGGGCCGGCGAGAAAGAACTGAGCGGGCTGGACGTGGTGGCATTCAGCCACGACCTTTCGGATGCCGCCGCCAAGGCCCGTGTCCACAACGCCGAAGTACTGGTCTTAGAATTGCCTACGGTCCATCCAGAAACCGGTCTCGAGGTCCTGCGTATGCTGCGGCAATCCAACGCTGAGAGATTAGTCGTTGTATACGGGTTCGGAAGCCGACGAGCCATCGCATCCCTGGAACGCCCGAACGTCACGACGGTTCGGGCACCCATCGGCTTAGCCGAACTGCGACGCGCTTGTCAAAGGCCCTCGCCACCGCCTGTCAACTCTCCCGTGAAGGCGGCGGCCGAGGCGGCGTCCGGCCCTACGGCGCGGCGCTTCACGCGCGCACAACTCAGTCAACTCGCCCAACTTCCTACATCTGTGGCTTGTGAGTGCCCCCACCAGCTCGCAGATTTAATCAACAGCGTGACTGCTTTCGAAGAATACAGCGAGCAGTGCGAGAACCGCAGCCCCGATGACGCGTCGCTACACGCTTATTTGAAAGATGCCGCGGGTCACGCGCGGGCCCATCTGGAAGAGGGACTCTCCAAAGTCATCGCGGAAGAGGGCCTGGACGTGGAACTGGACTGAGTAGACCAGACCCGCTCACGTCCCGCCATGGGCGGGTTACACTTCTAAGAGCGTACGGGCGCACAAGTAGAAGCGGCGAGGGCGGTTGGACCCGCCCGCAGCTCGCGTCGCCTTTAGCTTTCTTCAAGTCCGGTATGCACCGCATACATGCGGCTCGCGGTCCCTTCCGGTCGCAGCCCCAAGTGGGTAGCCGGCTGACATCCCTTCACGCCTTCTTCTGACACGCCGGACACGCCAACGCAACAGGTTTGCGCATTACCCTCGTTGGCCACCAGACGTCGGCGCTATACTCCTGTGCAGCGCACATCAGCACTGCCAGGGAAGTAAGCCACCATGAGAAACTGCAGACTCATCTACCGTAGTACGGCCCGTCCAGACGTCCTGGGTAGCGACCAGTTGGCGAAGCTGCAACAGGAGTGTGATGCCAATAATGCGCGCCTGCACGTCAAGGGTCTGCTCGTGGTCTCGGGAGGACATTTTCTGCAAGTCTTGGAAGGGGCGCCCAGGTTCGTCAACGAAATTTTTGCCGCCATCGCCCAGGACCAGCGCCATCACGAGGTCGAACTGATCACGTACGAGGGCTCAGCGAAACCTCATTTCTACGACTGGAGCATGCGCCTCGTTGACGTGGCCACACTGCCCGCATCGTTTCAAGCCATGTTCTTGAAAAAGTATCCGCATCGCGGAGAGGTACTCGCCATCCCGGACGACCCGCTGCTGGTACATTCCCTGTTGCTGGACGTGAAGTACGCTTTGGGCTGACAGGCCTTGTCGTCCAATTCATGCAGGCAAACGCTGAGGCGGAGGAACCGGGGCCGACCGCGCCGCCGGCCTCACGGGGCGGCACAGGACCGGCATCAGTTGCCATCGATCCTGGCGTCTTTGGATTGGCAACCGTGGTATTGACACGACTACCCGAACCCAGCGACGGAACGATTTCGACTTCTTCAGGGGCGATCATCACTCGTACTCACGGGCCCTGACCGAAAGTCGCCACGCCAAAGTTCGTCTCGGCACAGCTTCCCGGGGATATCCTCAAACTCACAGGGCGGAATGCGGGGAACGCTGCGGCCGACAGCGTATTCAGTAGCGCAGTCGTGACTGATAGTTGCAATTGTGACTGTCGGTCATATAATTACTACAGGTCATCAGCACTACGGCCATGGGCATTCTGGAACGCAAACAGCGCGAATTCGCTCGCCGGGAGCGCGACATTCTCGACGCCGCCCTGAATCTGTTCGACTCGGACGACTGGCTCTCAGTCACGGTGGAGCAGATCGCGAACGCGGCGGAAATCGGCAAGGGCACTATCTACAAGCACTTCCCGAGCAAGGAAGCCATTTATGCCCGACTGACCCTGGACTTCTACGGTGCGCTTCTGTCCCATCTTCGGTCTGCGGACACGGAACAGGGGAGTATGGAGACCTTCCGTCAAGTTGCTCGTTTTGCCCTCCGCTATCACCTGGACCATGCCAAGTTTCGACGGGTGGTCCAGTACTGCAAACGAGGGGATTTCAAGAACCGGGCAGCGCCTGAGTTACTCCAGGGATTCGCCAAACTGGACGCCCTTTTCGATGAGTTCAGCACGGCCCTTATCCAGCGCGGCATCGATGAGGGCGTGTTTGCCGACCGGCCGGTGGAGCAGGTTCGTTACGGCCTGCACGCCACGTTCGAGGGTGCCATTTACACGCTGTGGGAAGGGTATTGCTGGGGCAAGGACATCGAGACGGATGCCTTTGTGGAAGCCAGTGTCGAATTCATGCTTGCCGGACTGCGGGCTGTGCCAGAAATGGAACCCGAAGTAACCGGCTGATTTTTTTTGGCTGCGTTGTGACTCATGGTCACCTGTTGGCTACAAGTCACCAAGCGAGGACGAGCCATAAAACGTTCAACTTTTGCGGCCGCGGGTCTGATGGCCGGACTCGGCGTGTGGCTCTTGACCGGAGCACTTGCCGCACGCCAAGGCACGGAGAATTCCGACGTTGCCGGGACCGGCATGGAAACGGCACCTATGAAGGTCAGCGTGCGCGATTCGGTCTCTCAGGGCGTCATGCGACGCATGGTCGTTCAGGGCCAACTCGAGCCCAGGCGGACAGTGAACCTCCGGGCGGAGACCGAGGGCACGGTCACCACCGCGAACGTAATGAAGGGTCTGACCGTGGAGGCGGGTACGATCCTGCTGACGCTCGCCTCCGACGATCGGCCCGAGCGGCTGGCTGAGGCGCAGGCCCTGCTTGCCCAGCGAAAGGCGGAACTCGAGGCGGCCCGCAAGCTCGGCCAGAAGGGGCTTCAGTCCGAGAACGCCCTGCGCCGCGCCGAAGCCGACATGGCCGCGGCAGCGGCCACATTCGCAGCCGTGCAGCTGGACATGCAGCGCACCCGCATCAGGGCACCGTTCGCCGGCGTGGTCAACGAGCGTCCTGCAGAGCAGGGTGACTTACTGCAACGCGGGGATGTGGTTGCAACCTTGATCGAGGTCGACCGCCTCCTGGCCACGGCTCAGGTGCCTCAGAGCGCTGTTTCACAACTCCGCGTTGGTGACACCGTGCGGGTCCTGCCCGCGGGGCTGGAGCCAGTGGAAGGGGGCATCGTCTACATCTCCGGTCTGGCCGACACCGACACGCGCAGCTTCCGCATCGAGGTGGAGATACCGAACCCGTCTCGATCGCTGGCCGCGGGGATGAGCGCGACGCTGGAGATTCCGCTATCCGAAGTGAACGCTCACTTTATATCTCCTGCAATGTTGACACTAGGTACGGATGGCGAGGTTGGTGTCATGACCGTCGACCAGCACGACCGCGTCGCCTTCTACGCAACTCGCCTGGTGCGAACCGACGCCGGCGGAGCCTGGGTTGCAGGATTGCCTGAGCGGGCGCGGATCATCACTCTCGGCCAAGGCTTTGTGACCGAAGACCAAGTGGTGGAGCCCGTCGACGCAACGGCCTTGAACGCCACCTTGTCGGGCACCGTGAGCGGCTCATGACCTGGCTCATCGACGCCGCGTTCAGCCGCAGCCGGGTGATCGTGCTGCTGCTCGGCTTCGTGCTCGTGGCCGGCTCTCTCGCCTGGCAGGCCATTCCAAAGGAGTCGGAGCCGGACATCGCCATCCCCATCATCTACGTCTCCATGACCCACGAAGGCATATCGCCTGAAGATGCCGAGCGCCTGCTGGTACGGCCCATGGAGAAAGAGTTGCAGTCCATCGAAGGCATCAAGGAGATGAGCAGCACCGCCAGGGAGGGTAGCGCGTCGGTGATGCTGGAGTTCGAGGCCGGCTTCGACAACAAGCGCGCCCTCGATGACGTGCGCGATAAGGTGGATATCGCCAAGGCGGAGCTTCCCGGGGCCACGGATGAACCGACAGTGCACGAAGTCAACGTGGCTCTTTTCCCCGTGCTCACCGTCGGCCTCTCCGGCACGGTGCCCGACCGAACCCTGATCCGCCTGGCGCGCGACCTCAAAGACCGCATCGAGGCTTTGCCCCAGGTCCTGGAGGCGGACATGGGCGGGGACCGGGAAGATCTTCTGGAAGTGCTCGTGGATCCGTTGGTAATGGAAACCTACGGCATCCGCTACGAGGAGCTCTTTGACCTGGTGAGCAACAATAACCTCCTGGTGGCCGCCGGCGCCTTGGACACCGGCGCAGGACGTATGGTGGTGAAGGTCCCCGGGGTCATCGAGGCCTTGGACGACATGCTGCGCATGCCGGTCAAGGTGCACGACGGCACAGTGGTCACGTTTCAGGAGGTCGCGTCCGTACGCCGTACCTTCAAAGATCCGGAAGGGTTCGCCCGCGTTGGCGGTCAACCCGCCGTGACCCTGGAGGTAAAGAAACGCGTGGGCGCGAACATCATCGAGACCATCCAGGCCGTGCGTTCACTCGTGGACAGCGAACGTGCCCAGTGGCCGGCCGGCGTGGAAGTGGTCTATCTGCAGGACAAGTCGGATCAGATCAGGCGCATGCTAGACGACCTCACCAACAACGTGGTGACAGCGATAGTTCTGGTGATGATGGTCATCATCGCTACCCTGGGGGCGAGGTCGGCTGTGCTCGTGGGCCTGGCGATACCCGGCTCGTTCCTGGCCGGCATGCTGATCCTCTACCACCTGGGCCATACGCTCAACATCGTGGTGCTGTTCAGCCTCATCCTCGTGGTAGGCATGCTAGTGGACGGCGCCATCGTCGTGAGCGAACTTGGCGACCGGCGCCTTGCCAATGGCCATCGGCCCGTGGCCGCCTATGCGGGCGCCGCCAAGCGGATGGCCTGGCCGGTGGCCGCATCCACCGCCACAACTCTGGTGGTGTTCCTGCCGCTGATGTTCTGGCCGGGAGTCGTCGGGGAGTTCATGAAGTACCTGCCGCTGACCGTCATGATCAACCTGGGCGCGGCGCTGGCCATGGCTTTACTTTTCATACCGGTGCTAGGCAGCCTGCTGGCCTGGCGCCAGACCCCGCCGGCACCTGCCACATCGCCGGACAGCAGGCTGAGCCGTCTTTACGTGGCCATGCTCGAACGCCTCTTGCGTCACCCGGGCAAGGTGCTGGCCACGGCCCTGGTGGTATTGGCCGGCTCCTACGTTGCCTACGGCCTTCTGGGCAAAGGCGTCGAGTTCTTCCCGGACGTGGAACCCGAGTTCGCGCAGATTCAGATACGGGCGCGGGGCGATCTCTCGGTGCACGAGAAAGATGCCCTGATCCACCAGGTAGAGGCGCGCATACTGGACATGTCTGAGCTGCGATCGGTGTATGCACGCTCCTTCAACCAGCCCAGCGGGGAGAACGTCGGCGAAGACGTCGTCGGCATTATTCAGCTCCAGCTCATCGACTGGCAGCAACGTCGCAAGGCGGCCGAAATCCTGGCTGAAATGCGGCAACGGACTCAGGAGCTACCCGGCATCGTGCTGGAATTCCGCAAGCAGGAGAATGGGCCCGGCGAAGGCAAGCCCATCAAGATTCAACTTGCCAGCCGCGACCCCGCGCAGCTCCCGCCCGCTGCGGCCGCAGTGCGCGAACTCATGCAACGCCTGGGGGGGTTTGCGGATGTGGAGGACGACCGCCCGCTGCCCGGCATCGAATGGCGCCTGGAAGTGAACCGGGAGGAAGCTGCCCGCTATGGCGCCGACGTGCGCCTTCTGGGTAATGCGGTGCAGATGGTCACCAACGGTATACGGGTAGCGGGCTACCGACCCGACGACAGTGACGACGAAGTGGATATCCGGGTGCGGTTTCCGTTCGCTGAGCGCAACCTCGACCGCCTGGACGAGCTGCGTGTGGCCACCTCCGCCGGCATGCTCCCCATCAGCAACTTCGTGACCCTGGTCCCTGCGCCCAAGACCGGCACCCTGAAGCGGGCGGATGGCCAAAGGGTGGTGACCGTGCAGGCTGACGTGGCCGACGGTCTGCTGGTGGACGAGCGAGTGCAGGCATTGCGGGCGGCGCTGGCCGATCTTCCCATTGATTCCAGCGTGGACATCATCTTCAAGGGTGAGGACCAAGACCAGAGGGAGGCAGCCGATTTCCTGAAGGCCGCCTTCATTGGTGCAGTTTTTCTGATGGCGCTCATCCTGGTCACCCAGTTCAACAGCCTTTACCAGGCCGGGCTGGTACTCTCCGCCATCGTGTTCTCTACCGCTGGCGTGCTGATCGGCCTGCTGGTCACCGCGCAGCCTTTCGGCATCGTGATGGTGGGCATCGGCATCATTGCCCTCGCAGGCATCGTGGTGAACAACAACATCGTCCTCATTGATACCTATAATGCCTATCGTCGGGAAAGCCTGACCGCGGCCGACGCGGCGCTGGCCACCGGCCGCGTGCGTATGCGTCCCGTGCTTCTGACGGCAGTGACCACGGTTCTCGGCCTGCTGCCGATGGTATTTGCGCTCAACATCGATTTACTGCACCGGGAGATCAGCGTAGGCGCGCCATCCACTCAATGGTGGACGCAACTATCCAGCGCGATCGCCGGTGGCCTGAGCTTCGCGACGCTGCTTACCTTGCTACTGACGCCCTGCCTGCTGGTGCTCGGTGAACGCCTGCGGCCAACTCATCCCGCAGCCATGGCAATAATCGAGTCGCCGCAGGAGCAGGCTGCAAAGCCGGTGTAGGGCCGGCGACATCAGGCGCCCGCCCGGCCGGCGCCGCTGGGAGCTTCGGTGTCTTCCTGCCCAGGGTCAACGGAGCGCAGCGTGGGCTCATGGCTGCGCGCCAGATCCCTGAGGGTGCGTCTGCCCAACGCCTCGGCCAGCGCCGCGTCCACGGTGTCCAAGAATTCGTCCACGGGACGCTGGGCAGGCAGGTCAACCGCCGACAGGCTGCCGGTCTCTTCAGCGCTTCGCACGATGTCCAGCAAACTCTTGAGGGAAATGGACTCCAGGGACCTGGCCGGCACGTATCGGGGCGGCTCGTCTCGAGTCAGAGTCAACACGCCGCCCCGAAGCAGCGCACCCAGAATGCTCTCCATGGACTCCTGGGGAACGCCGGCCTTCCGTGCCAGCTCCTCCGCTGACAGCAAGGTCCCCTGCTCCAGATAGCCCCGGGCGATGAAATACGCGGCGACCAGGGCCAGCCGCTCTTTCAGCCTCGCGCTCAGCTGAAGCTCCCGTCGCCGGCTGGCCAGATGCTCCGGATGCTGGTGGTAGAACGCTATGCTGGCACCGATCAGCAGAATAACCCAGGCCAGGTAGAGCCAGATCATGAACACCACCAGAATCGCGAAGCCGGAGTATATGGCCGTGAAGTTGGTGGACGCGACGACGAAAGACGCAAAGCCCCAGCCCACCGTCTGCCACAGGACACCGGCAACCAGCGCACCCACCAGCGCGGATCGCAGCCGCACCCGGGTATTCGGGACGAACACGTAGACGAATGCAAAAGCCGCAATGATGAGGACGTAAGGCAGCATCTTCGTGCCGGTGTCCACCACCAGCCCCACGGCTTCGATGTCCCGCATGCGCTGAATGAACGCCATGCTCATGACCGAGGCTGTGGTGCCCAGAGCGGAGAAAACCAGCAGCGGGCCGATGACAATGACGCTCAGATACTTGCTGAAACGCTCAGCGAAGGGGCGCGGGCTGTGCACCCGCCAGGCATAGTTGAAAGCTTGCTCAATCTTCTGGATCAGCGAGATCACGGTGTAGACCAGCAAACCCAGGCCCAGCCCCCCCAACACGCCCACCCGGACGTTGTCGACAAAGCCGATGATCCGACTCGCAATCTCCAGCTTTCTCTCCCCCAGTGGCTCCAGCACGCCGAGAAGAAACGGCTCCACCTGGTTGTGGACGCCGAAGCCCTTCAGTACCGAAAAGCTCACCGCGATCAGGGGCACCAGGGACAGCAGGGTCGTGTAGACCAGGCTCATGGCCTGCAAGGTCAGCTGGCCGGCGAACAGGTCCCTGCCGGCGGCATAGGTGATGCGCAGGGTCACAACCAGCGTACGCCGCCAGTAAGGCAAGGTACTGGCATCCACCCCCCAGACGTAGCGAATGGCAAGGTCCCGAAGCTGCTTGTGCTCCAGCACGAGTCACTTTCTCCTGGCGCGAACACCGCTGATTCGTGCTGAGAGTATAGTCAGTGCCAATCCCAAACCGGCTCCGCTTTCCCGAGGCAACGGGTGCCGCGTCTGCGGTTCGACCCTGGCTCTAGCCCGGCGCAAGCTGCGTTGGTTCGGCTATCCGGCCAGGGTTCGCGCCGGGAACTATGTGCCCTCAAGTGGCGGGTCATGGCTCCTGGGGTTGCACGGCCCGGGGCCGGAATCGACCATGCAGCAGAAAATGCAGCGTTTCCGCAATGACCTCATGGGCGTTCATGATGAAGGGGTGAGCATAGGGAAGCACGAGAAACTCTGCCATGCCTGCCACTTTCGCCCGCTCCACGGCTACCTTTCCGTCGTCTTCACCGGGGATACGGCGAGCCAGCCAGGCGTCGAAGAAAGTGTGCCGATTGCCGGTGATGATCCCCACGGGATACGTCACCGGACCAAGGCGTGCGGCGATGCCCTGGGGACCGGTTACAAGCTGCTGTCCTGCCGGTCCGTTCAGCCACTGATACCAGGGCGACTCGCGAAGGATGTCGGCAGCCTCGCTGCCGCCATTGGGGGGACTGAGCATGACGACACGGCCGAGTCCGGCAATGGAACGTTGGGCGAGATAGTACCGTACCAGGATCCCACCGAGGGAATGAGTGACGAAGTGAACGGTATGGGTCTTCTTTTCGCGACAACGACTCACTGCGGGCGGAATCGTTTCCAACGCAAGCACCTCTACCGGCTTCTCGCGCGAGGGATAACCCGGATTCACAGCATTGAAGCCCTTCAGCCTAATGGCTTCTTCCATACGCTGCAGGGAGTAACGGCTGCGGGCGAGGCCGTGCAGGAGTACCACGCACTCTTCACCGAGCGGGCCGCCCTCCGCAAAGTCGCCAACGCCATGCCCGATACTCTGGAACGACACGGCGCAGAGCAGCAACAAGCCACCGACAGGGCCGATTCTGGAACGCGCCGGGCCCACGGGCGGTCAGCGGTTGCGGAGCGACTCCAGGCCACCCCGCACACCCTCGCCGACCTTGTCACCCAGGGACTCGCCCAGCTTTTGCCTTGCCTTGTCCTCAACCTTCTGGGTGACTTCGCCCACCTTCTTGTCCAAGTACTGGTTGACGCCGAGCTTGGCAACAGTAGTCCCGACCTGTCTGATCAGCTCGTTGAGTACTACCCGGGCGACCTCCGGGCCAGTCGCCCCGCCCCCCTTCTCACCGATGTTTCTGAGCTCGATGCGGGGCAAGTTCGCGGTCTTGTCCTTGCCGGGTAACGCAGCCACCTTCGCGTCGAGCGTGCCGCCCTCGATGACAAGCCGGCGTATGATCAACCTGACTTCGCCTTCGGTCTGCTCGGGCTCTGCGGACGACTCTGCGGGAGCGCTGGCGGCGATGTTGTCCTGAAGTACCTTCACGTTGGACTTGCCCTGGTCGTTGATCTCGAAGCTTACCCGCGGAGCGCCCACGTAGATTTCATTGATGACTACCGGATCCTTACCGAGGCTCTCCATGTCCAGCTTGGTGCCGATCTTTCCCAAGGTGAACACATGAGGCGCCGAGAATCCTGACGGATTACCCACGGACAGACCGGAGATGGCGCCGGAACCTTCCGCGAGCACCAGCCTGACCGAGTCGACCCGAACTTCGGTCTGGGTTGTCTGCGAGCCGTACTTCTCGATGGCTGCAGCGACAATGGCGTCCAGCGATGACCACAGATAGGCCAGCACGCCAACTACCAGGACCACCAGGATTACCACACCGACCAACACACCCTTTACCGCTTTCATCAAGACCCTCCAGATCCGCTCGACTCGCGCCTACAGAGAAATACACCCTATGGACGACGACGGCCGCTTGCTCCCCCCGATTGCCCGGAATGTTGCACGGCCGCGGAAACCTCACTTTCCCCCTGGACGCTTGTCCTTGTATGGACCTGGGGCGAACCAGGACTCCTCCGCCGGCGCCTCCTGCGGCACGGGCCGGGACGCGGCAGGCGCCGGCTTGGCCTGTTCCGGAAACCGCAGCGGGGTCCACACCGGCTCATCGGCCGCGTATCTGGCGTCGCGATCGTACTTCCAGGTTCGGCCCGTCGCCGTATCGAGCAGAATCAGCCCGTCGCGTTCGGTGCCGCCAAGCTGATAGCGCCCATGAGGCGGAACATCTGCCGCGCTGGCGACGTAGATCACGCTGCTTGACGCTACCAAGGCCAACAGGGGTAACAAAGTCTGCCGCATCGCGTTCCTCCGTTTCAGTCCGGGTCGGTACACCGGCAAAAGGATAACCGACCTGTGCAGGGATGGCCGAGCACGTCCGCTGTACCGTGCTCCCGTGGCACCCAAGGGGGTAGCCCGAAGCGCAGGATGTTGCGTCTTCGCGGTAACAGATCCCCTCCTGTCCTTGTATGCTTAAGACTCATACACGAGGCCACGGTGCATGGAACATTGCAGCCGACCACACATTCCGGAGGAAAGTGAATGCGAGGAATCGTCTTTGTTCTGCTACTACTGCCTTTCGCAGCGCTGCGGGGCCAGGAAGCTGCTCCCGACAGCGTCGCCCCGTCCCAGCAGACCGGGCGCTATCTGCTCAAGGCCTGCACGGCCAGCGCCCTGACGCCCGCCGGTCGCGTTCGCCGACAATACTGCGCCGGGTTTCTGACCGGCGTGGAGGAGACCCTTCGAGTCGTCGCGCCTGCCGAAGCCGGCTTCTGTGCGCCGGAATCCGTGACCATCCGTCAGCTGGTCACCGCGTTCACACGCCATGCCACAGCCCGTCCCGAGGCCATAGACCAGCCGGCTGCAGTCATTGCGACCCAAGCGCTGCGGGAGTCGTTTCCCTGCCCCGGCATGCACCGAGAGTAGGATGGTCTCACCAGTCCGGCACCGCCAACCCCTGCGGGCATCTGTTGTCACCGCGCTGCGGGGAATCCCAAGGGGCCTCGCCAGCAACCCGAACGTCCAGACTCCCCGGCGATTTGCACCGGTGTACTGCCCTGGCGCCGGCAGGCTCGATCGCCCGTGACAACAACCCTGTGCGCCAGGCCGACCGGCAGGCTGGGTGTCCTCGCCCTGCTACTGTTGTGTCCGGGAATCTGGTCCGGCGTCCGCGCAGACATGCCGTACCCGGCGCTACGCAACAGCTTCGATAGTGCTCTGCAGCACAAGCTCGAGCAGTTGGTGGATCGGCTGGGGTACGCGAAGGCCACCCGCCAGAAGCGACTCAACCTGGCGCTGGTGGACATCAGCGACCTGCACCGGCCTCGAGTCGCGGCGATCAATGGGGATGAGATGGTGTACGCGGCCAGCCTGCCCAAGATTGCCATCCTGCTCGGGGCCATGGTCCAGGTTGAAGAAGGTGAGCTGGAGCTGGACGCTGCAACCGAAGAACGCCTGCGCCGCATGATCCAGTCATCGTCGAACCCGGATGCCACCAACATGCTCAATCTGATTGGCAAAGCGGAGCTGGCCTCAATCCTTGCCTCTGACCGCTTCCGCCTCTATGACCCGGCCTACAACGGCGGCCTCTGGGTCGGCAAGGACTACGGTAAACGTGGCCTGTGGCAGCGGGATCCGCTGCACAATCTCTCGCATGGCGCAACTGCACTGCAGACGGCCCGGTACTACTACCTGATGGAGACGGGCCAATTGTTCGACGGTCGACTCGAGCCCGTCATGAAGAGGTTTCTGGCAAACCCGAAGCTCGAGCACAAGTTCGTGAAGGGGCTTAAGAATCGGCCCGGGGCTCCACGCATCTACCGAAAGTCGGGCACCTGGCGAACCTGGCACTCGGACAGCGCCTTGGTGGAGCGTGCTGGACGCAAGTACATCCTGGTGGCCTTGGCCAACGACCCCCGTGGCAGCCGTTGGCTGGAACGACTAGCCGCAGGGGTGGACGAGCTGATCATGTCCGGCCCAGCTGCCGGCGAATCGCCCTGACTGCGTTCAGTCTCAGCATACGCAGGCCCGGGACGACGGGCGTATTCGCCGGAGGTTACGACTGGTGAGAGCCCGCTGCACTGCCCGTCCTGTCGCGCGGCCCGCGGTGGCAGCCGAACGGGCCGCGGCCCGGAGTCCGGAGCGAACGCCGACGGGATTCCGGGCTCCTCTGAAATTACGCGAGCGTGCCATCCCAGACTGGCCGCGTTAGTCAGCACTCACTCTCGGCGAGCTGGGCGGCCTTCGGGGGTGCATCTCTTCGACCATGCGGTGAACCCAGGTGCCCACGGTTTGATGCCGCACCGCCGAGTTCTCGCGCAGCACGTTGGATATCAGCGCCATGAAATAGACCATCCGGGGCTCGCCCGCCGGGCTCTCCACGACGGCAACCGAGTTCATAAGGTTCTTTCGATTGCCCCGGTACTTGCCGCACTTGAAGTCCGGCTCGGGCTTGCAGGAGTACAGAGAGCCGGACTTGAAATAGACCGCGGCATCGCGCAGGGCCGGCGACGAGGAATAGCGTATGCGACGCTCCGTCACGTAGAGCAGACGCTTGATCTCCAGGCTGCTGAACGCGTCCACCAGCTGGCCCTGCTCCATCCTCACCAACAGCATCATCAGCTCCCGCGGTGACGCGTAGCTTGTCGTTCCGGGCACTTTAATCTTGCCCGTGCGAGTGAAAAAGCTGCCCTGGCGCAACTGCTTGAGGTCCAGGCGAGCGCGGGATACCGGTCCCTGGATGGCCTCCTCCAGCAGCGCCTGCAACTCCGACTTCGGCTTGGCGAAATAGGCGTCGGCCTCCTCCGGACTCGGCGGATAACCAGTACCGAAATGTCGCAGCAACATTGCCTCGCGCAGGACCATGGCCGCCGCCGCATTGGAGCTGGGTGATATCATCCAGTCCAGGTATTCCCACAGGCTCCCCTGATCGCCCTCCTGCAGGGGACGAGTGAAATACTTGCCGTCGCGCCAGAACCTGACCTTGTGGTGGTCGTGCTTGATGAACTCGTTGGCCGTGATCACCGTCTCGCGCAGCACCCGCCGGCGGGCCTCCAGGTCATCGGGGTAGGCCGCGGCCAGCGCATCGAAAAGGGCAAGTGCCACCAGGATCTTGCCGACGCTGCCCGGATTCATGGTCTGCGTCGCTTCGTACTCCGCGTAGGCGGGTCGTTGTGGATCCGAAATATCCAGAAAAGCGAAGGCGTACCGCTCCGGCTGCTCTCCCAGCATGGAAACGATCCGCTTGGCCAGGCCGGGATCCGCCTCTGGGAGCTGGAAGTCCGGATAGTCAACCAGTCGCAGTTGCACCTGCTCCTGTCCCAGTCGGGCCCCGGACGGCTGCCGGGGCGGGCCCTTGAGCTGTCCGGCCTCGGACAGGCGGAAAGCTTCCAAGCGTTCGATGCCCGTCTCCTCGTAAGCATCGAGGGGATAGGCCTGAACGCCGGCCGCCGCCAGCAGCCAGCCCGCCAAGCCCCATACCCAGAGCGGCGACTTCATGGTGCTCCTCCCGCGGCGGGCATCGCCGCCAGGTTCACGGGTTTGTCCCGGGACCGGGACAAATCTTTATCCAAAGACTGGAGATACTGGCTGCGGCGCGCCTGGCGGCTTTCCAGGAAGGGTCTCAGCTGGTAGAGGCGCAGCTCCCCCGCTTCGAAACCGAACTCGATATCCGCAGGGGCCCGCCGGCCTTCAGCATCCTCGATGGGCGGAAAGCGGCTTGGCAGCTGCCTGGCCAGCTCGGCAAGCTGACCAACCTCCTGATCCGTGAGGACCTGCTCGGCATCACTGACCGGCACGCTCTTGACCCCCCCTTCAGAAGAGAGGATGCGGCGCTTTGGCGCGGTGGCCTCGGCCAGCAACCGCACCTGGCCGGTATCTGTGGCGATGCGCAGCGACTCCGCTGCATCGCCGTCCACAGCTCCTCCCACGCCCTCCTGCACCGCCACCGACAGCCAGCCCGCTTCGCCGCTGTCGATGTCCTGGGTGACCAGCACACCGGATTTCTCCGAGGAAACGCTCTCCAGCAACAGCACCGCCGGATAGACATGCTCAGGCTGGTCCATGTGCGCCTGCCGCCAGGCAAAGGCACGCCGGCTGAAGGGCGACGCCCAGACGAGGGAGACACCCCTGATGATGTCTTCCACGCCCACCACGTTGGGCAGCGTCAGGTTCAGCCCCGCTCCCGTGAACCCCGGGAGGTCCTCCACGTTCGTGTCGCTGCGAATGAAAACCCCGTAGCTGCCGTCTGCGCCGAAGACTGCTTCCAGCTTGTCTCTCAAAGCGGAGCGAAACGCCTCGCCAGGATCGGCGTTACGCACCCAGGTCTGCAATCGCTGGCGAAAGGCATCCGTTTCCTGCGCTCTCCGCTTCGAGCCCGGCGGTAAACTCTCGAGCCGGCGATACTCCCCGCGCATCCACTCGAACACGGGCTTTCCCTCACCCGGCATGGGCTGGTTGAGCATCTCGCGGAAGATCCCGAACGGAATGGCGACACCATCGGCCACGGCTTCGGGATAGTGGTGCTTGAGCTCCCCCAGCTTGGCGGACTTGGGGCCGACGACGCGGCCCGAGTCCGAGGCTCGCAGCCCGGCTAGGTCGAGCAGCCGGCGCTCGCTCAGATCCAGCTTGTCCAGATCGGGCCGTATCAGCACGTCCTGCGTGTCCTGCTGCTTCTGAAGCACGGCGTCGAGTTGACCCCGGTCCTCCGTCAGGCGGACCACACCAGCGGCGCTGACCGCGAGCAGCACCGGTTTGCCCACATGCGATCTGACTTCCGGCAACAGGGACTCGTCCACCGCCACATTGGGGATTCCCAGGTTGCGGGCCAGTAGCTGAACATGGGACAGGGGATTACCCTCTCCAGCGGTGAGAATACCGGCCACGGGCGTCAGCTCGGCAAGCGTGTGCGGCAACAGATAGATCCCATCCTCGGCGGGCTCCGCATCCTTCTCGAACTCGCTGAGCGTCCCCCTCGCCAACCCGGGATTCAGGGCCCTCAAGCCGCCGCCGCGGGTGCGCCCGAAAAGCTCGTGCTGCACACCCAGCACCTGGTTCGCGTCCACCAAAAGCCCGTCGAGCACCTTGGAGTAAGCAAGCAAGGGGCTGCCGCGAAGCTGATCCTGGGTGAAGAGATCGACCAGGGGCTCCATGTCCCGCCATCGATCCACCACCTCGCCGAAATGAAAGCTCAGCCAGCGGCTCCCCCATGCGGGGACACGACCCAGGTAATCGAGTACCTGCTTGTAGGTCCCCGCCGGAACCGTCCCGCCGCGGAGCGCTTGCAGCTCGACGCGGGCCGCAGTTAGCTCCCGCGCTGATAGCAGGCCCACGCCGTACAGGGCGGTGAGGCCGCTTTCCATGAACGCCAGGCGTTCCCTCCGGGAAAGCTCGGCGAAGCGATCTTCGAGCTCCGTGGATGCTCGGAACTGGGTCAGCTCCACCTCCAGACTCAAGCGAAGCGCATCCAGTCGAGCCGCCGGTTTAAGGCCCGGCATGGCGTCGCGCAGCGCCGCGAGCAGTCGGGCACTGGCCTGGTAACGGGCGAAGGCATCAGGCTGGCTCAGCTCTGAGCCTGCTGCGGAGAGCTGTTTGCCAAGGGCCGAGTCGGCAGCAACTCGCTTCTTCAAAGCATTCAGGGCGTCCGGCAGTTGATCGCTACGGTAGACCTCGTCTATAGCCTTGGCCAGGGCCTCGAAGCGCCCGGCAAGCTCGGGATCCTGGATTCCCTGCGCAAAGCGCCGCACCCGATCCGCGTCGCCCGCATCCGGACGGTTGTGGATCTTGTTCTTCAGCTCCAGGAAATCCGGCACCTTGGCCGCCAGGGCTGAGGAGTCCTGCCGCACCTGAAAGAAAGAAGCGTTGTCCTGCTGCCACGGCAGCAGGCGTGCGCTGGTGCGCAGGAGCAGGTATTGGCGGCTCTGGGAGCGCGTACCGGCGAGCATGGCCAGCAGCAGTGCTCGTGCGCCGTCCGCCTCGTCCTCGGACTGGTAGGCACCCCGGTAGAAACGCGCCTTGCGCAGAATCCATCCGTCGTCCTGGCGAATCAGAAACTGCTCCAGCAGGATCTGGGCGAGCCGGTCCATCGCATCGGGCTGATTCAGGAACCCGTCGGGCTCAATCCCGGCAAGGAAACTGGCGATGAGATAACCGCTCTCGCGCAATTGCCGTGCGCGATCGGACCACTCGCCGTGCTGGTGGCCCCCGCCCCGTTCGCTGCACGCATAGGCCTTGGGCGGCAGGACCGAGCCGTCGTTGCAGAACCAGCGAATGCGTTTGAACGGCCCCCGATAGGCGGCCTTCATT
Source organism: Gammaproteobacteria bacterium (assembly GCA_030066245.1). Taxonomy (GTDB): domain Bacteria; phylum Pseudomonadota; class Gammaproteobacteria; order JAABTG01; family JAABTG01; genus JASJBY01. The sequence goes on along the minus strand of JASJBY010000024.1, from coordinate 3,770 downwards.
TCCTGCACCCACTGCCGGGCCTGCTCCGGCGGCAAAGCCGGGGCTTTCCCAGGCGTCGCAGCAAGAACCGGGACGCTCGAAACAACCAGCGCGAGGACCAGAAGGGCGAACGGGTGACGCATGGGAAAAGACTCCTCGGGCACTCTCTCGTAATCCAGCGGGGCGCGACCTCTTCAGGGTACGCAGCCCAGCTTTCCGATTCAATCGTAACAGCTGCGCGTCCGGCATCAGGGAGTTTCCTGGAAAACGTGAGGTTGTGGGTATAATCGGGTGCTCCCTCAACAGCGGCCAGAAGCCCTCGCTCGCATGTCGGAAAGCGTTACAACGAAAGGCCAGGCCGGGGTCCTTGTGTGGGTCGCCGGTCTTGCGGCCGTCCTCATGATCGCAAGCCACGTGGCAGGCAAAGCCACCCGGGACGCCCTTTTCCTGACAGCCTTCGACGTCACGTTGCTGCCACGCATGATGCTGGTCAGCGCAATCCTGTCCGTGGCCGCCGTTTTTGGCATGTCCCATTTCATGTCGAAGCTGGGACCGGCCAGGCTGGTGCCCAAGCTCTACACGGCGAGCGCCGCCCTGTTCTGCGTCCAGTGGCTGGCCATGGGCCTCCAGCCGGAGCTCATGTCCATTGCGCTGTACATCCAGGTCTCTGTGCTGAACGCCATCCTGATCAGCGGCTTCTGGTCCCTGATCAACGAGCGCTTCGATCCCTACACCGCGAAACGGACCATCGCACGCCTCGCAGCGGCCGCCGCTTTCGGAGGGCTGCTGGGCGGGCTCACTGCAAAACTGGTCGCCGCGGCCGTGGACACGCGCGCCGTCCTCCTGGTGCTGGGTGCCGCTCATCTGGTATCCGCGGCATCCCTGGCCACGCTCGCCCGTGGGCAGCCCTCAACCGAGGCCACGAGACCGTCGGCAAGCTTCCTGTTCGCCCCTATCAAACACAATCCCCTGATTCGTCGCATGGCCATACTGGCGGTCTTGATCGCGACCACCGGCGCCTTGCTGGACTACCTCTTGAAGGCCACGGCAGCGGAGCAGTTGAGCAAAGAGGAGCTCATCGGGTTTTTCTCCTATTTCTACACGGCGGTGGGACTCGGTGGCTTTCTGCTGCAGAGCCTCGTGGGCGGCAAAGCCCTGCGCTGGCTGGGCCTCGGCGGAGCGATGGCCGTCTGGCCCATAGTCGTATTGGCGGGCAGCACATTGGTGCTGATGCTCAAGCAACTGCTTACCGTCACCCTTCTGCGCGCCGGTGCCAACATCTTTTACAACTCGTTTTTCCGCGCCGGCTTCGAGGTGCTCTACACGCCCATCGCCGCGGCTGACAAGCGAGCCACCAAGATCCTGATCGACGTCGGGGCCGACCGAAGCGGAGACATGCTCGGCAGCGTGCTGGTGATGGGCATACTCCTGTTTCCGGCCGCTACCGACGAAATCCTTCTGGTCACTGCCCTGATCCTGGCGGCTCTCTGCCTGCTGGTGGTCTATCTCATCCACCACGGCTACGTGACCCAACTCGCCGATAACCTGCGCAGCGGTGCCTTGAAGGCTGAAGACGTGGTGGCGGTGGATGCCACCACAAGACACACCCTGGCGACCACCCAGACGTCCCTGGGGCGAAATCAGTTGCTCAAGCAGATTGCGGACTATCAGGCGGACCATAAAACCCGAGCGCCGCCGGTGTCAGAGCACCCTTTCGCGCCTGAGCCGTCCGACCCTGTGATGGCGACCATTGCTGATCTGCGCAGCGACGACGCCGAACGCGTGCGCCGCGCCCTGGCAACCCAGGCAGCGACCGCCGCCCTGGTTCCGCACGTCCTGCCTTTGCTGCAGGAGCCGCAATACGTGCGCGAGGCCTTCGAGTCGCTACGCACCGTTGCGTCCTCGGCGACAGGCCAGTTGGTCGATGCCCTGCTGGACCACCGCGCTCACCCGCTCATCCGTCGCCGCATCCCCTTGCTGCTCGGACGAACAGACAACCAGAGAGCACTAGACGGCCTGGTGGCAGCGCTCGCAGACGAGGACCCGGATGTACACTACCGCTGTGGAGAGGGTCTGAAACGACTCAAGCAAACTTATCCGGGATTGGACTTCCGTGCCGACCAGGTCCGGCAGGAACTGGAACACGCATTGAGCGCCATGCCCCACCGACAAGCCGGGCAGGAACGACTCCGAACGCAGGTGCAGGCCGAGCACCATCTGTTCAACCTCCTCGGGACCTTGTACGGTAGTGTGGCCATGGAGCTCTGCTTTCAGGCGCTGCAAAGCGGCGACGCCACCCAGGAAGGTACCGCCCTGGAGTATCTGGACAATAGCCTGCCGCTGGATCTGCGCAATGTCCTTTGGCCGATCATCACCAAGCCCGGCAAGCCGGCGAAGACCGACCGGCCGCCGCGGCAGATGCTTCACGAATTGCTCTCGGCTAGCAAACGGAGAGAACCGTTGCCGCTATCGTCGGCCGAGGCTACCGAAGAAGAGCGTTTGGACACCGGCGATCTCTACGTTGTGAAGCGGAGTCAGCGGCGCACATGAGACCCTAAGAACGTGCCTCGAACACTTAATTCCGGGTCGCTGCGCACAGGGCTGGGAGCGACAAACCGGCGCCTGGTACGCAACCTGGTGCTTGTTGCCCTCGTGACCCTCGGCCTGTGTTTCTTGGCGCTGGTCTACTTCGACAAGCGTCTGGTGGATACCCTGTCGCACAAGCTAATAGACCAGACCACGCTTGCCATCAGCAGCAAGCTTGACGCTTACTTCTCACCCTTCGAGCAGGGTTTGATTATCGCCCAGGAACAGCTGGAGCGGGTTGATTTCTTCAGCGGCCATCTGGCCGAGGACTTCTATCACGTGATGAAGCCTTTCCTGCGAAACTATCCTCACCTGAGTGCGGCGATCGCGGGGAATATCCAGGGCTCATCCCTTTTCATTCTAAACGACGGCAACGGCGTCCTTACCCGCGAAATCGACATGCGCGCCAAACCTGGAATCAGCCAGTGGCGCCGTTGGCAAGACGGAAAGGTTGAAGAGAGCTGGAGCCGCCGGGCTGATTTCGATCCCCGGACACGCCCCTGGTTCCGGAACGTGGCAGACAAGGATCCCGGCGCCATGGCTTACACGGAGCCGTACGTGTTCTACACGACGCAGAAACCCGGCATCTCAATCTCCAGGAAATGGCGGCATGGAGAAACGGGCGAAGAGTACGTCCTGGCTTGGGATATCATTCTTCAGGATTTGTCCATCCTGACGACATCACTCCGTCCGACTGAGCACGGCCTGGCCATGGTGGTGACCGACGACGCTACCCTCGTGGGACTGCCCGCCGCGAAACGCTACGCTCAACCGGAAGCGCGAGCAGCAGCCGTCCTGGAATCAGTCGATGCACTTGACCTCCCACCCGTGCAGGATGCCTTCGCCGAATGGGAGCAGCGGGGACGCCCTGCCGATATCTTCCGCTATCGGACCCAGGGAGAACCTTGGTGGGCCGGCTTCGTGGCCTACGAGTATCTGCCCGGTCGTCGGTACTGGACCGCCGCCCTGGTACCCGAGAGCGATTTTCTGGCCGAACTGTCCCGCACGCGTAATCTGGCCATTGCCGCCATCGCCGGCGGCGGCATACTGCTCGCCCTGGTCATTTTGGTGTCATCGGTTCGTTCCTACCGGCGCGAACTGCGCAACGAGGTCTCCCGCATCGAGCGCAAGCTGGGGCAGTATCGCCTCGAGCAAAGGATAGGGGGCGGAGGCAATGGTACCGTCTACCGCGCGGCCCATGCTTT
>JASJBY010000225.1 GCA_030066245.1 Gammaproteobacteria bacterium | reverse complement strand
GACCCACCCCCGGTGCCTCCTGGCGCAGTATGTTGAGCCCGAGGGTATGGAAGGTCGAGACGGCGAGCCCCCGGGTGTTCTGGCTCTTGAGCAGCTCGGAGACCCGAGACTTCATTTCCCGAGCTGCCTTGTTGGTGAACGTAACTGCCGCAATGTGCCGGGCCTGGATGCCGCATTCCGCGATCAGATAAGCAATCTTATGGGTGATGACACGGGTCTTGCCGCTGCCCGCGCCGGCGAGCACCAGCAGTGGTCCGTCGATGTAGCGCACCGCAGCACGCTGGCGTGGATTGAGACCAGACACCTTGACGCCGATCAGAGGCCCAGCGCACGCCGATAGGCCATGTCCGAGGTCTGGTTCCAGGCATCGTTGTCGGCCCGGAAGCTTGTATAGGCTTCGTAGACGCGCTTGAACTGGGGATCCTTGGCGGCCTGCTCCGCCATGGCTTCAGCCGTGAGACGGCGTAGTTCCACCAGCACGTCGTCGGGGAAAGGCAGCACCTGAACGTTTTGTTTTTCTTTCAGTTCGCGCAGCGCCTTGAGGTTGAGTGTCTCGAACTGGGAGTACTGCCACAGGTTGGTCGCCATGGCCGCAATTCGGACCATGGCCTGCAGGTCCTCCGGCAGCTCGTCCCACGCCTTGCGGTTCACCATCAGCTCCAGAGTCGTGCCCGGCTCGTGCCAGCCTGGATAGTAGTAAAACTTCGCCGCCCGATAGAGGCCCAGCCGCTGGTCGTGAAACGGGCCCACCCACTCGGTGGCGTCGATGGTGCCCCGCTCGAGTGCGGTATAGATCTCACCGCCAGCGAGCAGCACCGGTGTGCCCCCTGCCTTTGCCAGCACTTTGCCGCCGAGGCCGGGAATGCGCATTTTCAGGCCTTTCAGATCGCTCACCGAGTCGATGCGTTTGTTGAACCAGCCTCCCATCTGCACGCCTGTGTTGCCCATGGGGAAAGGCATCAGGCCGAAGGGCTCGTAAAGCTCCTGCCAGATCTCCAGCCCGCCGCCGCTGTAGAGCCAGGAGTGCATTCCTTTCGCGGTCATGCCAAACGGCACGGCCGAAAGGAACTGGCCCGCGGGCACCTTGCCCGCCCAGTAATAGGCCGCGCCATGGCCCATTTCCACCGTGCCCTGGGAGACCGCGTCGAAAGTCTGCAGAGGCGGGACCAATTCGCCGCCGGCGAACACCTTGATGTCCAGGCGCCCTCGACTCATGGTGCGCACGTCATCCGCGAAGCGGTCCACGCCTTCCTGAAACACCGGAAAGTTGGGTGGCCAGGTCGTGACCAGCTTCCATCTGAAGATTCTGTCGGCGTCGGGGGCTCCTGCCGCGACTGCGCCCTCTCCGGGTGCCTGGCCCGCCTCTCCGCATCCGCCGACGAGGCTGACCGTCAGCAACGCGAGCAGCCAAGCCCACGGCCTGGCGGAGAAATGCACTGTTTCAGCTCCCACGATTCCCCCTCCTCTCAAGGTTCATTCCAGAAAGTCAAACCGATACATGCTTCCTACAGGTGCGGTCGGGGCGTTGGCGCAGCGGCGCACGGACCGCTCAGGCCCGGCATCTCCCTTCTCGGCAGGCCAGATCCGCACGGGCACGCCTCGGAGGATGTGCCCTGGACTTGCGAGCGGTGCCCGCAGGCACTGCGACGCAGGGCCTTTCGGCGTTAAACGGAGCCGACGCCCCGACCGGAGCCGCACCGGTTGCCCCGGCGCGAGTGTTCGATACCCCGGGGCCTGTTGCAGGCCCGATGGCCTTCCGCCTGGCCTGCGCGCTGCCAGCCGGCAGCCCGGTGCGGGCGGCAGTGACGGCGCCCAACGCCGTATACGCTGGCCTGCGCGATCGCCGAAGCGAAGATATTCCCCCGTCAGATGGTCTCAAGCTTGGCGTAGGCCGCCACCAGCCATTTGCTTCCTTCCTGAGCGAAATTCACCTGTACCCTGGCACTGGCGCCTCGGCCTTCGCAATTCACGACCACGCCCTCGCCGAACTTCGGGTGTGTGACCTGCTGGCCGAGTCGGTATTCCCCTGAGGCCGTACCTGCCAGCGCTGGCGCCGATGATGCACTGGTCGAGCCGCCCATTCGGACGTCCTGTGTTAGCTCCGAGGGGATCTCGCGCAGGAACCGGGAAGGCATGGAGTAGTCGTCCTTGCCGTGCAGGCGGCGACTCTCGGCGTAGCTGAGGTAGAGCTGCTCTCGGGCCCGGGTCATGCCCACGTAGCACAGCCGTCGCTCCTCCTCGAGCTGACCGGTCTCTTCGAGGCTGCGTCTGTGGGGAAAAAGTCCCTGCTCCATGCCGGCCACGAAAACCAGAGGGAACTCGAGCCCCTTGGCCGCGTGCAGGGTCATCAGCTGGACACTTTCCTCTCCCGCGTCCGCCTGGTGCTCGCCGGATTCCAGCGCGGCATGGGCGAGGAAAGCGGTCAGTGGGTCGAGCCCGTCCTCTTCGTCACACTCGAATTCCCGGGAGGCGCTCACCAACTCGGCCAGGTTCTCGATGCGGGTCTGCCCCCGCTCCCCCTTCTCCCTGCGATAGTGGTCCACAAGGCCGCTCGAGCTGATGACGTTTTCCATCTGCTCATGCAGGTCCAGACCGGCCGTGCCGTTTGCTATGCCCTCCAGCAGCGCCAGGAAAGCTTTCAAAGCATTCACGGCACGGCTGCTCAGGCTCCGCTCGTTCACCACCCGGTGAGCTGCATCCCACAGGGAGCACCCTTCGGCTCGGGCTGTCCGGCGCACGGCGTCGATACTGCGTTCTCCCAGGCCTCTGGCCGGCGTGTTGACCACGCGCTCGAATGCCGGGTCATCGTGGCGGTTGGCCAGCAGGCGCAGATACGACAGGGCGTCCTTGATTTCCGCCCGCTCGTAGAAACGCAAGCCGCCGTGCACCCGGTAGGCCATGCCCAGGGCCATCAGGGCTTCCTCGAAGACCCGCGACTGGGCGCTCACCCGATACAGAATCGCCACGTCGCCGCGGCTGCCGCCCTGGGCCACCCAGCGCGCCGCGCGGTCGGCCACGAAGCGGGCTTCGTCGACCTCGTTGAATGCCCGGTATACCCGGATGGGCTCGCCGTCCTTGCCTTCGGTCCACAGGTTCTTGCCGAGGCGCCCCTGGTTGTTGGCAATAAGCGCGTTGGCAGCGGCCAGAATGGTCCCCGTCGAGCGGTAGTTCTGCTCCAAGCGGTACACCGGGACATGCCTGAAATCCCGAGGGAAGCGCTGGATATTCTCGATGCGGGCACCACGCCAGCCGTAGATGGACTGATCGTCGTCCCCAACCATGAACAACCAGCCGCTGTCACCCGCCAGGAGGCGCAGCCATGCGTACTGTATGGCGTTGGTGTCCTGCAGCTCGTCAACGAGGATGTGCTGGAAACGTTCCCGGTAGCGGTTGCGAATGGCGGCATGGTCACGCAGCAGTTCGTGGGAGCGCAGCAGAAGCTCGGCGAAGTCCACGACTCCCGCCCGCCGGCACGCCTCCTCGTAGGCCGAGTAGATACGAATCATCTGCCGCCTCCACGGATCACCCTCGTCTTCCAAATGTTCCGGGCGGCGCCCCTCGTCCTTCTCGCCGTTGATGAACCACTGGGCCTGTTTCGCGGGCCACTGGCTCTCTTCCAGTCCGAGCGATTTGACCACGCGCCTCAGGCTGCGCAGCTGGTCCTCGCTGTCCAGGATCTGGAACCCCTGGGGCAGTGCGGCGTCCTGCCAGTGCGCCCGCAGCAGTCGATGGGCCAGCCCGTGGAAGGTGCCGACCCACATGCCGCTCACGGGCATGCCGAGCATGGCCTCGATCCGGCCGCGCATCTCCCCGGCGGCCTTGTTGGTGAAGGTCACCGCGAGCAGGCGGTGCGGGCTCGCCTGGCCCGTGCGAATGAGCCAGGCGATGCGGTGCACCAGAACCCGGGTCTTGCCGCTGCCGGCCCCGGCGAGCACCAGCGCATGTCCCGGCGGGGCACTCACCGCCTCCCGCTGGGCGTCGTTCAGGGGCTGCAGAATATCCGTCACATCCATCCGCGCAATTCTAACCCGCTCGGAATCGGAACTCACTGAGGGGGAGGGGGATAGTGAGTAGTGAGTAGTGAGCAGTGAGCAGTGAGTGGTGAGTGGTGAGTGGTGAGTGATGAAACGTGCAAAGAGAGGCGTGACGAAGAACGCGGACTGGTGGCTTTGGCACTTGACACGCGCCAGGGCTGGGCCATGCTCTTCCTGCCCGCTGCCCGCTGCCCGCTGCCCGCTGCCCGCTGCCCGCTGCCCGCTGCCCGCTGCCCGCTGCCCGCTGCCAACTAGTTAGCAACTTCCACGCTGAGCTCCACTCTCGGCCCGCGCTCCGGGGCGACCTGGAAGGCGGGCTCGCAGGGCAGCAGACGTTGCTCCGGTTGGCTCAGGCTGCGGCCCAGATACTCCCGCACGTAACGGTCCCGCAAACCGGCTAGAGCAAGACCCTTTTTCGCCAGAAGGGTCGCGTCGGGCTGGGACTGCCCGGGACCCGGGGTACGCTGCAGATCCTCCCGAGTCGCGTGGGCACACACCCGCAGTCGGGTCAGAGGGCGGCGCTTGAGCCGGTCGGCTACCGCCTCCAGGTGCGATCCGGTGAGCCGGTCGAAGGAGCTGCTGCCGGGGCGGAACGTTACCGGTGCGAGGGGCAGACGGCCGGATTGCAACGCGGCCCGGGCGGCCTCGTCGGCGACGCCCAGAGAGCCGTAATGGTCCAGGATTGCCCTGCTCAGACCGCGTGTCGTGGCTGCGGTCATCAGGCTCGGTCCTGCATCGCTGTCTCGGCGGCGGTCCAGCGCCAGTTCCACGCGGAGCTGCCCTCGCTCGTCTTGCAGCAGGCGACGGCCGTTGTCGAAAACTGGTCTGCCGGTGGTCTCCAGGCCGCTGAGCCGCAGATCGGCATAGGCTGACCACTGTCCGGCCGAAGCGTCCAGATCGAACCACGCTGCCATAACCCCTGCCTCCTCCTCCCCCGTGAAGGGCGCGCGTATCAATGGCGGCAACTGCCTCAGCGGCAGGCGCTCGGCCTCGCCATGCAGGGCAACGATGGCGGCCCCGACCAGCGGACCCAGGCGCCCGTCCAGGCTCAGGCTTCCGCTCTCTCCCACGCGGGTGTCCAGGCTGAAGCGTCCGCTGTCAGTGGGCTGATGGCTGTGCCAGCCGGCCAGCCTGGCCTGCACGTCGTCCAGAACCAGCCGATAGGGAGGAGAGCTTGAGTGGTCGTGGACTTCGATGTGGTTGGCGCCTTCGAGACGAACAGTGCCCAAGGTCACAGGCAGCCAGCTGAGCGCAGGGCTGCCGGGCACGGGTGCCGCCGACTCACCTTGGGGGTCTCTCGTCCAGGCGACCCGCAGACCGCGCAGTCGGGATTCCCCCACCGCCAGGCCTTTTGCCGGCACCAGCCCAACCTCCAGGAGCAGGGCCTGCTCGAGACGCAGCGCCTGGCTTCCGCCGGATAGGTCCTCTCCGGCCAGCGTCAGGTCGTGAAGTGCCAGGCTTTGCAGAGACAGCCGGCCGTTCGCGTATTGCACGCTCTCCACGCGGGCTCGGCCAGCACGGGCCATACGCTCGAGCGGTGTCTTCAGCCACTCCAGGCTCTCTGCCTCGATGGAGCGCTGGCGGAATACCGCGCCGGCGTCCAGCTCCATCTGGCCCGCTGCCACACCCGTTGCCCGCCACCCGGGCGCTAGCTGGCGCCCGGGCAGCCTGCCATCGTCCGGCGGCTGCTTGCCACCCGACACTCGTCCTGCCTGCAGTCGCCCCAGCTGCAGCGCGCTCCCCGAGCGTCTTTCAAGGCCCCATAGGGCGACCTGCTCCAGGTCGACCACGTAAGCGGGCCCGAAGGCCAGCATCAACCGCCCCAGCTCGGCGTCTCCCACATGACTGAGGGATGCCGATGGGGACCCATTCGAGCGCCATTCGATGCGTCCCTCCCAAAGCCCGTCTTCGAGCAACACGGGGATGGCGGGTAGCCCGGTCTCCGCGCCCCGCCCCTCCCAGCGCTCCGCTTCTGCGCGGCCTTGAAAAGAGGACGAGGAGAGCTTCCCCGCCTGCATCGCCAGCTCGCCAACGCCGGTCCAGACGAGGCCTTCGGCCCGCAATGGTCCTTGGGCCGCTTCGGCATGCAACTCCCGCAGCTCCAGGCGACCGTCAACCTCGGCCCGGATCCCCTGCCGGCGGGAATGCAGCAGTTCCACCCGAGCCTCGGCGTCAGCGGTGAGCCTTGTGAAAGTCAGCTCCGTGCCGGGCAGCCGCGGCAGCAGCTTTTCCAGGGGCGCATTCTGCAGGGTTATCCCGCCGCTCAGCGCAGCCGCATCCGGCGCCGGCCAGGCTTTGCCGTTGGCAAGGAAGCTGCCCTCGCCAAGCTGGCCGGCAACCTGGATATTCACGGGTTCACCGGCGGCGACCGAACCCCGCTCCAGGTACCCGGATTCCAACCGCAACCCGTCCAGGCCCGGCATGTCGGAGCGCACCACGAGATCGGCCACGTCCAGTCTGACCAGGTGCCTGGCCCACGCGGCGTGGCGTTGCTCGAGCGACAGTCCCGCGATACGCCAGCCGTCCCCTTTTCGCTCCACCCGCACTTCGCCGCGCAGCAGATCGGCCTTGTCCAGGCGCAGCTCAGCGCTCAACAGGCGGCTCAGATCGAGCCCGAGGACGATCTCCTCGGCGGACAGCACCGGGACTGCGTGGCTGGCTCGCACGCCTTTCAAGACGACGCGAGCGCCAAGGATGTCGTGCTCCACGGCATCCACCTGCAGGTCCACGCCCTGGCGGTCGAGCCAGCGGGGCAGCAAATGCTGGATAATGAGCGGCAGGGACAGGTAAACGCCGGCGACGAGCACGGCTATCAGCGCCAGTCCCGACCCGAGCCATGTTGCTCCGGTCGAGTGTCTCCGCCGCACTCGCCTCATGCTCCCTCGTCCCCCCTTATCGACGAGTACATATTAGCGATGCCGCTACCGGAAAGATATTCGCCGCGGCTGCAGCGTGCTCCGGAATGCGCTCCAGGCTGGTGCGGCCCGGGCTTGGTGAAGCCAATGTGTTGAGTTTGCCAAC
>JASJBY010000224.1 GCA_030066245.1 Gammaproteobacteria bacterium | reverse complement strand
ACCCAGGCGTCCCACCGCGTCCCCCACCACGTATTCCAGACGGCGCAAATCCTTTCGGTAGATGGCTGGATCCTGGCTGGCTTTGACGAAGCGGCCCAGCTCGGCAAGGGGCACGGTCTGACCGTCCGGCGTGGCGATGGGCAAGTCGCCAAGGCGCCCGGCGCGGGCGCGCACGGCAAGCGGCACCTGCATGACGATGTAAGTGGGCTCCTGCACAATGCCGCCGCGCTTCACGTCGCCAAGCTTGTACCCGCCCATGGCCATCTCTACGTTGCGGATAATGTTGTCCACGGATATCCCGCGACGCACGGCTTTCTCGCTGTCCACCTCGAATCGCACGATCTCGTACTTATCCGGCATGTAGGTGTCCACGTCGGCCAGACTGCCCGCGTTCTCCAGTTCCTGGAACAGAGCGAGCATGTCCCGGGTCACTTGCTTGCGAATTGCGGCATCCGGGCCGTATACCTCGGCCACCACCGACTGAATGACCGGCGGTCCCGGCGGCATCTCGGCGACCGTAATGCGCGCGCCGGCTTCATCAGCAATGGGTTTGAGCGCCTGCCGGGCAGCTGTCGCGATCTCGTGGCTGCTGCGGTCGCGGTCCTTCTTGTGGGTGAGCTGAACCTGCACCTCAGCCTGCCAGGGCTCGCCCCGCAGATAGTAGTGACGCACCATGCCGTTGAAGTCGAAGGGCTTCGCGGTCCCGGCGTAGGTCTGCACCGCAGTGACCTCAGGGATCCTGCGCACTGCCTCGGCTAGCTGCCGGGTGAGGTTCACCGTGGCACCGAGCGCCGTGCCCTCCGGCATGTCCACCACCACGCTGAACTCGGGCTTGTTGTCGTAAGGCAGCATTTTCACAGGCACCGCCGTGGTGTAGAGCAGGATGACCGAGGCGAGGAAGGCAGCCACCAGACCCAGCAGAAAGCTCCAGCCCAAAGACCGATTCTCGATCAAAGGTCCGAGCAGCCCGCGAAACAGGCCGTCTAAGCCTCGCTCGGTCGCGTGCTCACGCTCTTCGGCCCGCTTCAGGGCCGCCAGCGACGGTTTGACGCGCATGGCGAACCAGGGCGTGAACACAAAAGCAGCGAACAGGGAGAACACCATGGCCACCGATCCCAACGCAGGTATGGGCTGCATGTAGGGACCCATCAGGCCGGTGACGAAGCCCATGGGCAGCAGTGCCGCCACCACGGTGAATGTGGCCAGGATGGTGGGATCGCCCACCTCGCGTACCGCGTCCACGGCGGTCGCAGTATCCGTGTCACCTTTCATGAGCCAGCGCCGATATATGTTCTCCACCACCACGATGGCATCATCCACCAGGATGCCGATGGAGAAGATCAGCGCGAACAGGCTCACCCGGTCGATGGTATAGCCCATCAGCCACGCGGCGAAGACCGTCATCAGCAGCACCACCGGAATGACCAGGGTGACGACGATAGCCGCCCTGAGACCCAGGGCCAGCAGCACCAGTACCGTCACGGCACCGGTGGCAACGAACAGCTTGAAGATTAGCTCGTTAACCTTGTCGTTGGCGGTCTCCCCGTAGTTGCGGCTCACCTCCACGCTCACGTTGTCCGGAATGAGCCGGCCCTTGAGGTCCTCCACTTTCTGGAGGATTGCAGCAGCCACGGTGACCCCATTGCTGCCCACCTTCTTGGCGATGGCAATGGTGACCGCCGCCTCGCCATCGGCGGTGCCCGTACCGGGGTAGGCTGTACCCGTGTAATAGTTGACGAGCTGATGGTAGTCCTCCGGGGCCTGGGTCACTTTCGCCACGTCGCGCACGTAAACCGGCGCGCCTTCCCGGCTGGCCACCACTAGGTTGCCCACATCCGCAGCGCTCCGCAGGAACGAGCCGGCATAGACGGTGTAGTGCTTGCCGCCCACCTCCGTGGAGCCGGTGCGTTTTTCGGCGTTGGCGGTCTGGATGGTGCGTGCCACCTGGTCCAGGCTCAGTCCGAAGCCCTTCAGACGCTCGGGCTTTATCTCCACCTTGATCTGCTCGGCGCGACCGCCCACGACAAAGCCCTTGCCCGTATCGGGGACCTGTTTGAAATTCTCCAGCAGCTTCAGTCCCAGGGTGCGCATGGCCGCGTCGTCCAGGGAGTCGGACCAAAGGGTAAGGGTCACCACCGGCACATCGTCGATGCCCTTGGGCTTCACCAGCGGTTGCTGAACGCCCGGCGGCATCTGATCCAGGTTGGAGAAAAGCTTGTCGTGCACCTTGACCACGGAGGCTCCCATTTCCTCGCCCACCTTGAAGCGCACGGTGACGATGCCCTGCTCGCGCATGGTGGCTGAATACACATGCTTGACCCCGGGAATATCGCTGACGATGAGCTCCAGCGGCTCCATGGCGAGGCTGCTGACTTCCTCTGCAGAGGCGCCCGGAAAGCTCAGGAAGATGTCGATCATGGGTACCGAGATCTGGGGATCCTCCTGGCGCGGCGTGACAACCAGGCCCAGCAGACCCATGCCCAGCATGGCCAGGTAGAGCAGGGGCGAGAGGGGCGAATGGATGAAAGCCCGGGCCATGCGCCCGGCGATGCCGAGGGACCCAGCCGTGGCCTCAGGGGCCGAGACAGGTAGATTGGCTGATGTTTGTTGTTCTGACATGGGGCTGGACCAGTGACTGGTGAATAGTGAATAGTGACTGGTGGTTAGTGGGCAGTGACGAGTGAGGAGGCAAGAGCAAGCCGTGTTCGGTGCTGGAAGGGCCAGCTGAAGTGCCCGAAACGTCTCCGCTAGTCACTAATCACTAGTCACTGCTCACTCGGCCGAGCCGTCATCGGCCCGGCTGCCGCCTGACCTTCTCGCCGCCCACCAGGCCGGTGAGGACAATGACGTGGTCCCTGTCCACCCTATCGCCCAGACGCAGCAGACGCAGCTCGTTGGTGCCGTCGGGCCGCAGCACATAAACCATGGGCAGGCCGCCCCGGTGGGTGACGGCGGAGATGGGGATGATCGGAAACTTGCCCTCGACGGCCGTGGGGTCGTTCACCAGCAACTCCGCGTACATGCCTGCGGCAGCGGGCACGTTCTGGGGCAGGTCCAGCTTGACCCGCACCGTGTGGCGAGTGGGGTCCGCCATGGGAAAGACCCGGCTGACTCGAGCAGGCACTTCGGTCTTGTTCACGTCATCGAGCCGGGCAAGGATCCGGTCGCCGGGCCGCAGCAGGGGCGCCAGCCGCGCGGGCACGTCTACCTGTAGCTGCAGGGCACGGACCACCGCATAGTTGATCAACGGCTGCCCGGGCTGCACAGTGTCTCCCTGGTTCACGAACTTCTTGACGATGACGCCGTTGAAGGGCGCGATGCTGGCCGTGTCCTTGAGTTTGGCATCGATCTCCCCGAGCTGGGACTGGGCCTGGTACAGGGCGTTGCGGGACTGCTCCACCTGCACGCTCTCGGAGTACAAATCAGCCCGTCGCTGAACCTTGTCAGGCCCCCCCATCCATTGGCCCATGCCCGGCATGAACTGGTCCATCATGCTCCGGGATTGGGGCGAACGCCGTTCCCGGTCGTATTGCACACCCGCATTGCGCAGGGCCGCCTCGGCATTCGCGATCTGTGCCAGGGCGGCCTGCCGCCGGGCCCTCAGCTGGGCAGCATCCAGGCGGACCAGTACGACGCCCTGCTGGAACTGGTCTCCTTCCTCGCCGGCGATAAACTCCACGCTGCCCGGCACCTGGGCGGTGAAGGTAACGTCCTTGTGGGGGACGACGGTGCCGCCGATAGGCACGGTGCCGCCCACCTGCCGGACTTCGACCTGAGCGAACTCGGAGTTCCCGCCAGTCTGTTCGGCTACCACAGAAAGTGGCCAAATCAGCACCAGCAGCAGTGTTCCGACGATATGGCTGGGATAGTCTTGACGCATACACATGGTTCACGGGCCCCACGCAAGCGGCTCGCCAGCGGGACCCGGCGAGCGGATTGGGAAGTTTGTCGAAAGACCGAGCGCAGGACCGTTGGCCCGCGCAAAGGCCCGAGATTCTAGCTTGAGGGGCGCTTCTTGTGCCAGTGCGCCGGACCAAGGCAGCGGGCAGCGCATAGGTCAAGCATAGCGCAGCCGAGGTTGGTTGGGACAGACGACCTGGTGCACAGGACAGCAGCACTCCGGGGAGCTGCTGACTCCTGCGGCGAGTCGGGACCAGCGTTGGGCTGGGGCGCCGGTTCGCGCCACGTGGCCACGCACCTTCGGGTGCACCGGCGCTCGTGGCTTGCGGGCCGTCCGGCCGGGCAGGACAATAACAGGTGCAACAGACAGTAACGCGTGAACACGGGGGACGCCTGATGCTAAGTCAAAGAATGCTTGCCCGCCTGAACGAGCAGATCAACCTGGAATTCTACTCCTCCAATCTGTACCTGCAGATGAGTTCCTGGTGCGAGTCAAAGGGGCTGGAGGGTTGCTCCACCTTTCTGCGCAGCCACGCCAATGAGGAGATGACGCACATGCAGCGCCTGTTCGGTTACGTAAACGAGACGGGCGCCATGGCTGTCCTCGGACAGATCGACGCGCCGCCCACCGAGTACGGCTCGATAGTGGACGTATTTCGCGGCACGTATGATCACGAGTGCCTGGTCACCAAGAAAATCAATGAGCTGGCCGACACGGCCTTCGGCGAGAAAGACTATTCCACGTTTAATTTCCTGCAATGGTACGTGGCCGAGCAACACGAGGAAGAGGCGCTTTTCAAGTCCATTCTCGACAAGATCGAGATCATCGGCACCGATGGCAAGGGTCTGTTCTTCATCGACCAGGAAATCGGCCGCATGACCAACGGTGGAGCGGCTCCCACCGCCGCGGAGACAGGCGCTGGCGCGTGAACACGGCGACCGACGGGGGAATCAGGCGGTCTGGTAGTGGCCGTACAGCTTGCTGTACAGGCCGCCGCTCTCCATAAGCTGCTCGTGGCCGCCCTCCTCGATAATGCGGCCCGCATCGAACACATACACTCTGTCCGCTTGTTTAACGGCGCTTAGCCGATGAGCCACTATCAGAGTGGTCCGCCCTTTCAGGAAAGCGTGCATGGCTTCGTGCAGCTTCGCCTCCGTCTCCGTATCCAGCGCCGATGTGGCTTCGTCGAGAATTACCACTTTGGGCTTTGTGAGAACCATGCGGGCAATAGCCATGCGCTGTCGCTGGCCGCCTGACAGCCGCACGCCCTGTCGGCCCACAAGGCTGTCCAAGCCATCCGGCATCTGCGCCACATCACCCTTGAGCTGGGCAATTTCCAGCGCCTGCCAGAGCTGCGTATCATCCAGGTGACGCCCGAGGGTGAGATTGTTGCGGACGGTGTCGTTGAAGAGGGCCGGATGCTGGAGTACCACGGCAACGTGTTCGCGGACCACGTTCAAACCGATATCACTAACCGGCACATGGTCGAAGCAAACCTCCCCCGATGACGGCGGATACAGGCCGAGCAAGACTTGGACCAGCGTCGATTTCCCCCCACCACTCGCACCCACTAGAGCCACCTTCTCGCCAGGCTCTATGGCGAGCGACAGGTTATCCAGCACCGGCGGACCGTCGCCGTAGGCAAAGGAGATATTTTTCACCTGCACGCTGACGGTGCGCGGATTCACGAAGGGATCCACCCTGTGCGGGAAGGCCGGCTCCTCGTGCAAGTCCAAGAGCCGATTGATACGCGCCAAGGCAGCCTTTGCGGCATAAAAGGCATACTGGATGTTGAGGACCTCCTGCACCGGCCCCATCATGAACCATAAATAGCCGAACACTGCCATCATCTGCCCGACGGTCAGGTCCGAGAACACAACCAGCAGCATACTGACGGCCCTGAACACTTCGAAGCCCATGAGGAAAACGAGAAACGACAGTCGGTTGGCGGCGTCGCTTCTCCAGGCATAGGCGGTCGCGTGATCACGCACGCCCTGCGCGCTGTCGATTACGCGCTTGAGGTAGTGGCGCTCCCGGTTGGCGGCCCGGATCTGCTGAATGCCCTCAAGTGTCTCAGTGAGTGCCTCCTGAAACAGCTCGAAAGCTTTGTTCTCCTTCTTCTTCAGCTCCTTGACCCGCTTGCCCATCACCACCGTGAAGTAGACGACTAACGGATTCATGAAAAGAATGAACAAGGCCAGCGGCCAATGCATCCACAGCAGGATGGCCGCCACGCCTATCAGAGACAGGACGGCAATCAGGAACCGCCCCACCGTCGTGCCGACAAACTGGTCCACTGCCTCAATGTCGGTCACGAAATGAGACGCAACTGCACCGCTGCCCATGGTTTCGTATTCAGCCATGGAAATCCGCTCCAGGCGAATCAGCAGCTCGCGCCGCATGCGGTAGGTCACATCCTTTGCGATCCGCGTGAACTCCCAGGTCTGCCAGACAGCGAACAACACCGACATGAGGCGCAGAACAACGGTCAGGGCCAGAACAGCACTGACATAAAGCACCGGTCCGTGCCATGCCGGGGGAAAAAGCTGATTCATGACCGACACGGCGCTGCCCGGTCGTTCGAGAAGCACTTCGTCGACCAGCATCGGCATCAGCAACGGCACGGGCACAGCCAACAGCACAGATACCACAGCGATGGCGTGGGCGACCACCAGCTTGCGCCTGTGCAGCAGGGCGACGCCGATGACATACTGCCAGGTGTAGGGGCCACGCGCCCCCGTCCGCGCAGCGGTCTCGATGGAGGCCGGAGGGGCCGCGGTTTCTGTTGAATGGGTTGCAGACACGCGTGTTTGAGCGGTAAGCGAACTAGAGGCATGGTGCCCAGCTGGCACCGGCGCTGTCAATCCGACGACCGACGAGGCGCCTGGCCGCAGGTCAGGCGGTCCAAGGCTTGGAACTCGCGTCCGAGAAAGAGTTCTGGAGCGCTCGGCAGCGTGTGTCTACCGTTTCGCTCACGCTACGCGTCAGCAGTCCTAGCCGTCATGCTCCGTGGGTAGTGGCTTGGGCAGACCCGCGATCTTGCAGAGCTGCCGGACGGGGTCATTGGGGAAAAGCTCATACAGGAACTTGACGTATGCCTTCTCCTCCCGGAAAGACTTGCCGAGACTTTGACCCAGATCCTTGACCATGAGATGCATG
>JASJBY010000223.1 GCA_030066245.1 Gammaproteobacteria bacterium | reverse complement strand
CGCGTGCTGGAATGGATCGGCGTCGCGCACCAAGGTGAGCGTCGGCAGCGTCTGGTCGCCTTTCAACGTGTCCAGATCATAATGACGCGTCAGCTCTTCAGGCGGTGTTCCCCCGTTGCCAGGCCCCAGCAGAACCCGTCTCACCACTGCCCGGTCCAGCAGCGGACTCTGCGTCGGCCAGTGCGAGGGCTCCAGGTCGTACCAGAACGCCTGCCCTTCCACGGGAAACTCGGCCAGGACCAGGTCGGGTACAACCGACCAACCCTCCGAAGCGTGGTCGATGACGGATGCCTCTACATCTTTCCAGAAGGATTCCGGCGATTGGCCCTCGGACAGGCCCGGTAGCGTGATAGCAAGATCGCGACGTAACTTCTCGGAGAGAGCGTGGTTGATATCGACGCCCTCCCCGCGATAGACCACGCGATAGGCGTCGTTGCCCTCATGGGGCTCCCTGACCAGGTGCACCGGGACCAGGACAAGCGGTGCCAGGTGTGGAACCGTGGACTCGGCACTGTCCCGCCAACGCAGGAAGCCGAATGCCAGATGCAGGCGGTTGACGCCCGCCTCCTCCAGGTGACGCCGCTGCCCCCGGTGGAGTCTCTCCAGGCGTTGCGCGAGCTCCGACACGGAGCACGCTGTGGGAAGCGTGCCGTCGCCAACCGGTTTCTGCTCCGACTGGGGTGGCTTATGTCCCAGGTCGAACAGAACCTGGCCGCTGTCCACCGGAATGGACGGCTCTTCCGCTACCTCCGGCGGGTCGGCAGGCGCCTCGGATGGTGAGGCGACGCTTGCCGATCCGGTTTCCCCGGGGACGCGTGCCTCCAAAGCCGCGTGGTCTGGCGACCGCCCGGGGGCGATAGGGGATTCGGCAGCGGTCATCTGTGCGGCATTCGCCGGCGGTGCTTCCATGGACTGCGAGGTGCTGTCGGCTCCAGCCTGGAGCGCAGCTGTCGGTCCGTCGGGGCTCTCGTCCGGCCGTTGGCCGCCGGACACCAGGGTAAGCGTACCGTCCGGCTCGAGCACGTATGCGACTTCCTGTTGCTCCTCATGGCCGCCTTGGGCAGGACCCTGGTCCGTGAGAGCTGCGGGTGGCCCCGCGTCAGCGACTCCGAGGTCCGGTCCCGTATCCGCGCCGCCCGGGGTTGACGGGGACTCCTGCGGCGGGTCGACAACGGGCTCGGATGCGGTCTCCGGGCGTGGTTCCAGCTGGAAAGCCGTTGCGTCCTCCACCAGTTGCTGGAAGACCTGGTCAGCCGAGTCGTTCGGGATGGGCACATCCCGTGGCAACTCTCTGTAGCTCAGCATGCGGCTCCTGGGCGTGAGGTCCAGAAGCCGGTTTCGCGCCTGCTCGAGGGCGGAAGCCAGCTGAAGATGGGTATGATCGGGACCGACCGAGCGCGCCTGCTGGTCACCCGCGACCCTCGGCTTGGGCTGTGTCCCGACACCTCCAGTTCGTGCTTGCGCAGCGGAAAGGGAAGTCGGCGCATGCGGCGCCCGGCTCCCACGCGAGGCTAGGCGGTCCCGGCCGCCCGCGGAAGCGTTGGGAGAAGGCTCGCCGGCATTGGCACCCGGGTTTGACCGGTCGAATTCGGACTCTGGCCGATCCATAGTCTGGCAGAAGTAGAGCGGGGCGCTGGCACCCCGGTGTCGGTAACTACCTTAACATTCAGTAATATCTCGGCCAGCGGCGGCGCGAACTTGAGGCACCACCGGTGGCGCTCAAGGTGGGTAGGCCGAAGACACGGTGTCGAACCTGGAGGGGCCCTCCGGGCGGAGGACAGCAGTCGTCGGCGGCGTATTGGCAGGCGCTATACGCCGGGGGAGATCCGGCTTGCGGACGGCGAAAGTCTCGGCGAGGTCGGGTTATCGGAGCGGGGTGCCGTTTCGTTGTCGCAGGCCAGTGACGGGTATTTCAGGGCCAGCCTTGGGGTCACCGCGACGATCGTTGCACGATTCCGGGTCGTATCCTGAACCATTGCCCGCGGGGATCCGTGGCTGGGCAGACACACTCCAGCACCAGAGTCTAGACCGCTTCTAGGGAGACGACAAAGACTATGGTCAACACGGCCGACAGCGCGGACAGGCTCCACTTCAACTGCTGAAAATCGCGCGTGCTTAAGGAGGCCAGAAAGCCGCGTTCTACAGGTGGCGTGTTCATGGTTGCCTGCTCCCCAACGGGCCAGCACGGTTGTGTTCAGGTGACTTACCCCATTCCGACACCATTATTCCTGAGTAGTTTTCTGGGACATACAGGGTGGTCAATTTCTAGGTGCATGGCCATGTCTTGTCGTGAACTCGGGTCAGGGCAGCCGTTCTAAATCAAAGCCCATCTGAACTGCACTACATCTGGCACGTCCATCCCGTGCAGCATAAGAAGGCGCGCTTGGCGAACACCCCGGTCAGGAACATACCGCTGTTGCTAGTGCTAAACCTGAAAACCCCTTCGGCCTTAAAAAGCCGGAGAAGCATGTCTGTACCGGCATCAGATGCCAGTGACTGGCTGCACTTGGTTCTCAGCCACTACACCGCCGCTGCCGGCGACCGCGCGCCTCGACGCGGTAAAGCGCATAGATTCCGTTGCGAAGTAATTTGAAAAGGGTGAGCCTCCGACATCCGTTCCCGGGAGCGCCCGTGACGCAACATCTGGTGCCGGAGGCGGTGGAAGTGAGCGCCGGCCGCCACTCGACGCCGGCTTACGTTAGAAAGGAAAACGCAGAATGAAATCGATTTACGTTGGAAACCTACCCTTCAGCGCCACTGAAACTGAAGTTCGGGACCTGTTCGCCGCTCATGGCACAGTGGAATCCGTACGGCTCATGACGGACCGGGACACGGGACGACCGCGGGGCTTCGGCTTTGTCGAGATGGCCGACGGCGACGCTGCGCGCGCAATACAGGCGTTGAACGGCGTCGATTTCGGCGGGCGCTCGCTGCGCATCAACGAGGCTCAACCGAAAGGCAAGCGACCTGCCCGCCGCTGGTGAGCCTCCGGCGCCGCGCCCTACCCACGGCCACCGAGGGAGGTTCGAGCCTCCCTGGCAGCCGCGAAGGCGTCGGCGACCGACCTGCAGGGTTCTTCGTCAGGTCGCTCTTCCGCAGCAGCGCGGATTGCCACCTTGCGCTGCGTCGACCGGCTGCTGAAAGCGCGACCATTGGTCACCCCGAAGCCTTTGCTTGCGGCGGTGAGGGCATATGTAGCCCGAGAAACAATCACCTCCAGCAAATAGTTCGTAAATAGTTTAAACTTTAGCTGTTATGGACCAAGGTGAAACCATGGCGGAAGGGGTTCGCGCGGACGGCGGGCTTTCCGACCCGGCGCGAGCGGTCCGCACCTCCCGTCGCCGGCGCGCCTCCCCGACCAGCGCTCCCCCCAACACGGCGACACAGTCGCGCCCCGCGACCGACGAAGTGCCTACCGGCAAGCGTAAAGCGCGCGGTGAGACCCGCCGCAGACGGGGTATCAAAGCGAAAGCGAGTTTGTCTGGGAAAGTCCGCACCGACGCCGAAACCAATGATTCCCCCGGCGCGGAGAGGCAACGTCGAGCACCTGGCCCTCAGCCCAACAAGACCGGCGTGGTGGGCGGTGTAGACAAGGCCATCCCCGCCGCGGCACCGCGCCCGCGACCAACGCTGCCGGCGCCGACGCCATACAGCCGACATCCGGAATTCGACTGGCGAACATGGGCCGTCAAGCAGCGACGCGTCCTGCTGGGGACTGGATTGGGGTTTCTCGCGGGACTGCTGGTCTACGCGATTCTGAGTCCCGGGGAGTCGCCCACGCCTGCGGCGACCCCAGCGATAGGGGAGACTCGCGCGGGCGCACGTGAGCCCATCCCTTCGAAGGCCATGCCGGAACGACCGACCGGCGACCTCCGCCAGGCGCCGGCCGCCACTTACGGCCTGCCCGCATCCCCCGGAGCTGTCTACGGGCCGGGTCTGGCACCGGGCCCCGGCGCCTCCACAGGCTACCCCCCGGTCGGCTACCCCTCGAGTCCAGCGACAACTCAAGCTTATGCCCCGGACCGGTACCGGCCGCTCGTCGCCGAGGAGGCTGTCCCGGCCGATGTCTGGCCGTCGCCGGAGCGACGGTCGACCCAGCGAACCTTCAGGCAGTCCCTGGACACCCCCCAGTATGGCGCACAGCGTCCGTGGGGAGCGGTGGGCGACCGACGCTCAGCCTCGCAGGGCCAACCGCCCTTCAGCGACTACCCGGGCTTGGTGGATCCTTACGCCCCGCTCCCGAGCTATCCGGTAAGACCAGGCGATTATCCCCCCCAGGGGCTGCCCGCGCCCTATTGAGCCAGCGGCGCCCGCTGCTGCAGCCTTCATCAGCCTGGCTTTGTGGCCACAACCGACTCGCCCGCTCGGCGTACGTTGCGCATCGCCTTGAGCGCGGAGACCAGCAAAACTGTGAACTGCGTCACACTTTCGCGGTATTCCCCAGACCAAGCGCTTGAACTGGCCGTACCACCCCCTATCATTCAGGGCGCTATATCTTCCCTCCTTCGCAAGGACAGAACATCATGAAAAGGATTGTCGTTGCCGGCATCGCTCTGCTGTTTATCTCCACCGCCCATGGCAAACCCTCCCCGGAAGTCGTAAAACAAGTCGTCGACTTCTATTTTCACGGCCAGGAGCAGGGTGTCGTTCTGGCCGACGTTAAGCTATGCGACAACGTCTATACCAAGGGCGAGCAGAATAACGAGTGCATGGTTGAACGCGCCGACACCACCTTGGCGAGAGGGGAAGAAACCAACGTTTGGATGCTGTTCATGGTGCCCAACAATGTGGAGCCCCAGGCTATTCTGGTGCAGCTCAATCACAAGGGCATGACCATGTCCGTGCAACGGGCCAAGGTGGCCAGTGCGGTCCGCTATCGCATCTGGAAGAAAGTCAAACCCGACCGGGCGGGAGACTGGACGGTCAAGATCTTTCACGACAACGGTAACCGGGTTGAGCTGCTGAGCGAAGTAAAACTCAACGTCGTGGAGCCGCCACCCGAGTGACGGCGACACATTCGCGCTGACCGCGCAGGCGCCGCCCTGACACGAGCGAAAGGCGCCGTTCACCCACGTTCGCAGCCGCGCCAAGCGGATTCGTGTTTCTCTCGCCAGCGGGCTATACTCGGCCTTCCCCGGCCAGGCATAACGTCCACCAGGAGGCGAGATGAAACACCACCCCGAATCGAATATTCCCTACAGCGCAAGCCTGGGCCTCATGGCGGGGACCCTCCTGCTGCTCGCTCCCGGCACTGCCTTCAGCATCGACCCCTGCGAGGAGCTGCGCCGGGACTGCATGGATTACTGCCGGTATCAGAACCCCATGCTAGACCACAGGGACTGCAAGCGTGAGTGCCGGGACCGGGTCCGGGACTGCCGGGGCGGGGGCATGGCTGGACCCATGGGTTTTCCCGGCTCTCGCGGGCGCTCAGAGAGCGCAGAACCAGACTTCCGGGGGATGCCTAACGTCGGTCGCTACCGCGGTGGCGCGCCCGGTTACGGTGCGCCGCCTGCCGCCGGCTACGGCTATCCGGGCGGCCGGTACCCTCAAGCCGGTTACGCAGCCCCAGGCGCCGCCCCTCAGCCCCAGAGCGCTGCTCAGGCGCCCGTAGCCCCGGCGCAGCCGGCCGTGCCGCCGCAGGGACAGGCCGCGGCAGCCCCGGCACCCGCCAGCCAACCACCCGCCCAACCTGCAGTGCCCCAGTATCCCGGTTACGGCTATCCACCGGCCGGTGGCTACGGAGGCTATCCGCCTGCGGCCTACGGCTACCCCGGCTACGGAAGACCCTACTAGTAATCGACGGCCGCGGTCTATCCAGACCTGCTGGCAATCACCGCGGCCGGGCACACGGAAGTGCCCGCGCTTGGCAGTAACACCTGATCGGCGTTGTAAGTCGTGGACCTGACCCTCTGGATAGAGATCATCCTGTTCGCCGTCCTGATAGGCTTCTCGGGGTTCTTCTCCAGCTCCGAGACCAGCCTGTTCTCCCTAGGCAGGCTTCAGATTGAGCAGATGCGCCGCAATGATAATCCGCGCGTCGAACTCGTCGAGCGCATGCTGAGTGAGCCTCGGCGGCTCATCGTCACCATTCTGATCGGCAACGAGTTCGTCAACGTAGCGGCATCGGTAATCTCGGCGGCTGTCGTGATTCAGTTGCTGGGGGCGGACAGCAAGCTGTTCAACCTGCTCATCATGATACCCATCCTGCTTTTGTTCGGAGAGATCACGCCAAAGACGCTGGCCATCAAGCACAACGTGGCCTTTGCCACCTTTCAGAGCCGCCCTATCGAAACCTTCGCTGTGCTTATCAAGCCGCTGCGGTGGGTAGTGCGGCTGGTCGCTGACTGGATAACCACCCTGATTGTCGGGAAACAGCGTGCACCCGGCAGCATTGTTACCGAGGACATGCTCAGGGTCCTTGCCCATGAAGCTGTGGGCGAGGGCGTGCTCGACAAGAACGAGGCGCAGTACGTCGACCGGGTATTCGACTTCGGCTACAAGAGCGTGGGCGAACTGAAGACTCCGCGGTCGCATATTTTTTTTCTGGCGGCGGACATGCCGGTCGCGGACATGGTGGCAGAGTTGCGCAAGACCCGCCACACCAAGGTGCCGGTATACGATGGGCACCGCGACAACGTGCTGGGCTTTCTGTATGCGCGGGACCTGGTTGGTGTCGATATGACTTCCCTGGGTGACGGCGCCGCGGGGATCATGAAGTTTCTGCGCGAACCCTACCTGGTGTCTGACTCAAAACCGGCGCACGACCTGTTTCACACCCTACGCAGACGCAAGCAGTCAGTAGCGCTTACGGTGGACGAGTACGGCGGCGTAACCGGTCTGATAACCATGGAAGACCTGCTGGAATGCATTTTCGGGGATCTTCCGAGCCCGTCGGACCAGGCGATTCAACTGCAGTACGAGGTAGTTTCTGATGACGCCGTCCGCGTGCCGGGAGACATGCGGGTATCGGTGTTCAATCGCGAATTCCAAGGCAACCTC